>CBJLZK010000094.1:0-4521 GCA_966427515.1 uncultured bacterium
AACGCCCAGACACTCTTTTTGCCGTGGCACGAGTATATGAGCTTTGGCTTTAGCGGACGTATAATCGGCAATCCAGCTACGCGTTTCTTCGATAAGCCAGTTGTTATTAGCAACAATCCCGAACTTGGCCAGCTTAGCCAGCCACAGACAAATCCTGTTAAAGCTGCGATCTCTCAGATTATTAACCAGCACGATGGACAGCTGGCCAAGCAATTGGCGCAATACCGCATCAAATATGTACTGCTAGCAGAAGACGACGACTATGCCAACTATCGCTATCTGGCCAGTACGCCAAACCTACATATTGCATGGCAAGCATCAGGCCTAAAGATTTACCGTAATGACATTATGGAGGGTGCTAACTAATGGCCCAATCACTCGACGGCTTTAAGCCGACAGCTACGCCCAACCGTCCAACACTACGCCCCCGGCTACAACCTGCCGCCAATAACCCCAGTGTCAGCGTGCCGCTAGCAGTACCTGTACGGCCACACACACCTTCCGAGCCCATCCAAGCAAAGCGAACGTGGCGCGAGCGCCTACAAACACCAGTTTTAATCCTATGTTGTATGCTGGCTGGTTTCTTTTTTCAGAATCTTATGGTTGGCGTCATTACCATCGGCCTGTATGCCGTTGTCAGTTTTATTGCGCATATTAATAGCCGCGTAACTTTTGCTTTGGCCTTTATTTCGTTGGTCAGCGTTGTTGCGTTGTTGCTCATTAAGCAAAATGTGGCTTTGGCCAGCAATTTTGCTACCTATACTTTTTTGCTCCTTGTTATTGGCGTGATAGCCCTAAGTTTCGAGGCACAACCTCGGGGAAGGAAAAAACGCCGTAGCGGTCGATAAGGAGAATAATTAATGCGCCACGCAACTAATACCAAGTTGTGATGGTGGTAAGTAAAAGGAAAAAGGAGGCATATCGATATGCTTAAGCAATCCACTAGCTTACCTGCCAAAAAGAAGGTGGGCGCTAACAAGCTTGTAATGGGGTTTGCAGCTCTGGCTGCAACAGCCGTCATCGGTACTACTGGTATCGCGGCAGCTGCCCAGAACGGCAAGCCGAGCCAGGCGCAGTGCCGGCAGGCTGGCTACAGTAACTATGGGCAGTGTGTCAGTGCGGCTGCCCACGCTAGAAATGCTGCCAGAATGGCCTCGAGCGGACACGGTTATGGAGGCAACACAGCCAACGTAAACCTAAACCTCAACGTCAGCGGTAGCAACAACGTCATCACCGTCATCCTCAACTTTTTCCGTTAAGTTTAGGAATGGAATGACATAAAGCAGAGGGGTCCCGCCACGACCCCTCTCTTTTTGTATGTACGGTTTTGCAACCGGACTACTTGGGGTACAATAGGCTTATGATTTTAGCGATGCTGCGCTGGTGGTACGGCACTGGATGGATACAGGCGGCACACCGGATAAGCCTTTGGACCAAAGGGGTCGAGCGAGCCTTTTCGGTTTCTATACTGGTCCGCACGCTATTCTCGCCGTGGCACCGGATAGTGACCGATGGTGGCAAAACCATCGACGACAAGATGCGCGCCGCAATTGACAACTTTGTTTCGCGTTTTGTTGGCGCAGCTGTCAGGGGCGGGGTATTGGTCGCTGCCTTCTTTAGTATGTTAGGCGTCTTTTTGGCAGCCATCTTTATGGTCGGCATTTGGCCGCTGCTGCCAGTTTCTGCCATTTATTTCTTGGTACGGAGCATTGTAGGGTAATGGAAGAAATCAACCTAAAGAGCTTACGCGCCCGCAAAGCCCGTCTCGGCCGGAGCATTGGCCGCAACGGATACAACTTTGCTGTGCTTGTTGCACTTATTTTGGCGGCTGCCGGTGGCTATCTGGTCTTCTTTGCCCACCTAAGCCGCTTTGGCAATTTGGCCTGGGCTTTAGCGTCGTTGCTCTTAATAATGTCGCTCTGGTGGTGGTACGACCTCAAAGAAGTAGAGCCCAACCTGCCCACAACGCGCCTCGACGACATTATGGAGCCAGGGTTGCTGGCAACGCTACGCGCACCTATAACGCCCCAGTCAGCGTGGGAGGCTGCAATTAAGCTGCCCGAGGCCCGCTTTATTACCAACCACCTCTTGCTTGATGCTAAGTCGCTCACGCCCACCCTTAGCGACAATCCTGCCGACATGCAGCGTATCTGGCAGCAGGTCCACGCCTTAATCGATACCAGCAAAACACCCGAGGTCCATGCAGGCATCCTGGCAACGGCAATTATTGTTAATTCGCCAATCGGCACAGGCTTTTTGACCCAAAACAAACTTAAGGTCGACGAACTCGGCGAAATCCTGGATTGGCTAGAGCGCCAATTGGACTACATAAAGCGCCCGAAGCCATATTTTGGAGGCCTTGGACGCGACTGGGCTAGTGGCTATACACCAACCTTGGAACATTTTGGCCAAAATGTTAGCCAAATCGTTCAGTTTAGTGGAGGGGCGGCACCCTTTTTGGTACACCACGACGTCCTTGACGGTATCGCCAACAGCCTGAGCCGCGATACTGCAGTAGCCTTTATAGGCTTAGACGGCACCGGCAAAACTACGCTCGCGCACGGCTTGGCCGAATACCTATTGACAGGGCAGATCCCTTCGCTCGAGTACTATCAGATTGTCAGTCTTAATGCTTCGGTTATTTTATCTTATAGCGGCTCGCAGCTCGAAAAACTAATGCTGACACTATTCAGCGAGGCGATTGCCGCAGGTAATATTATCTTGTTCCTCGACGACGCCCAGCTGTTCTTTACGAGCGGCGTTGGCGCTTTCGACATGAGCCAAATCCTTTTGCCAGTACTCAAGAACCGTAACCTCAAGATTATTGCAGCCTTTACGCCCACCGACTGGCAACAATTACAAGCCCAGCGGCCGGCACTAGCCAGCAGCTTCGCCAGTATTGCCATCAAAGAGCCTAGCGAGCGCGATATTTACAAGGTTGTCGAAGACGAAGCCATCTTGCTGGAGCATCGCTACCGCGCCCTCATTAGTTATGAGGCTGTGCGTGAGGCCTACAGGTTGAGCGGCCAATTCATGCAAGAACAAGCCTACCCAGGCAAGGCTATTAACTTGCTTGAACAAGCCATGCCATACGCCAACGGCAATTCTCTGACCGCCGATGCTATCCAGCTTGCCGTCGAAAAAACCAAGGGCGTCAAAGTGTCTGCCGCCCAAGCACCGGAAGCTGAAATGCTTCTTAATCTTGAAGATCGTATCCACCAGCGTATGATCAACCAAAAACGCGCAGTTAACGTAGTAGCCGCAGCCCTGCGCCGTGGCCGGGCAGGGGTATCGAGCCCCAAGCGTCCTGTCGGTAGCTTTTTGTTCCTGGGCCCGACCGGTGTAGGTAAAACCGAGCTAGCAAGGTCACTGGCAGCTGTCTACTTTGGAAACGAACAGCAAATGATCCGCCTGGACATGAGCGAATACCAGCGGCCCGAAGACGTCACACGCCTACTGGCTACGGGTGGCCAAAACGATAACAGCCTGCTACTAGCTATTAGACAGCAACCTTTCTCGGTAGTACTCCTCGACGAGGTCGAGAAAGCCCACCCCAACATTCTTAACTTGCTGCTGCAGATGCTTGATGAAGGCCAGCTTACCGACGAGCAAGGCCGTCCCGCCTCCTTCAGGAGTGCCATTATTATTGCTACTTCCAACGCCGGCGCCGCCGATATCGCCAACAAGGTAAAGGATGGTGGCACGCTCGACGATTTTGAACGGCCGCTCATCGACAAGCTCATTTCGGAAGGGCAGTTTAAGCCCGAACTCGTAAACCGTTTCGACGAAGTAGTGCTCTTCCGGCCGCTCAACGAAAACGAATTGGCCCAAGTCGCCCAGATTATGCTTGGCGACGTCAACAAGACCTTGTCGAACCAACAGATTACCGTGGAGCTCACACCTTTGGCTCTAAAAGAAATTGTCCATATGGGTTACGACCCCGAATTTGGCGCCCGTCCAATGCGTCGTGTCATCCAAAAAACTGTCGAAAACGCCATCGCCGTCAAAATTCTACAGCAACAAGCCCAGCCGGGCAGCCACATTGTTTTGGATATTCCCGATTTGCATACCAATCAAGAAAACTAAGGCCTTCGCCATCTTTCGTCGGAGCCACTCGGTAGTTCTGGCGTGTAGATATGACTAAAATCAGCCAATACAACATTGGCGACATGACGTGAACGCTCACGCCAATGCTGCTCACGTTCGCTGGCGTTTTGGGCATGGTGCTTTAGGAGCCGGTAGCCTAGCAGGCCGGCAGTGCCAACCATTGCCAATGATCCACCCATCGAAATCGCCAGCTCATGCGGGGCACCGATACTTAAGACATCGACCATCACTGTTGCCCCAGTGGTCATCAGGCCAATCCGGCCGGCAGTACCAACAAGGTACTTGTTGTAGTCGTCCCGCAAGCAATTTGGCAGCGCACTATTAATAGTCGAACCAACTGTGCGACCCATTGCCAGCATCATCTGTTGCTGGGCAAAGAACTTGCGTAGCTCCGAAGCCGGGACAGCCTCACCT
>CBJLZK010000095.1:0-4394 GCA_966427515.1 uncultured bacterium
CGGTACACTGTGGCCAAAGACACTAACGATACGTTAAGTGTCCGGCTTGCAAACTGCAGTGCAAAGCCCGATTCGACATATGCGTTTAAGCCGCTGCTACTCTGTGGCACAAAATGCACGTCGTATGTGGATCGGTTAAGGACCGGCAAAGTGTAATTGCCTTTTACATTTGTCGTCACCGGCCCATACAAAACCGTGCTACTGCCTGGCGCCGTAACAGTTACCGAGACTTTAGATACTGCCGCGCCCTGTGGATCTGTTACCTGCCCAGTAATCTGCGCCATAGGTGCCGCTGACACGTGGCCCACACCGATTAAACCAATACAAAACAGCGCCAGCACACTTAGCCAAGCCAGCCTTCGCAAGCCAGCTTTAATAGTAATTCCCATGTATCCCTCCTTTTGTATCCCTAGCATAGCTGCCAGAAGAACAATCTAACAACGATATAAATCACACGGATACCGTTGCAAACATGTTATTAGATCAACGCGTAAACATTGTCTATACTGAACGAATGGATCCAGACACATTAACCAGCTTTATTCATAGCATCGCACCCGAAATCATCAAGCTCGTCAAAGAAGGCACCAACGAAGAAATAACTGTCGTAGCAGACAAGGGCCCAGCCGGTGACTACGCTACCCAAGTAGATGTGGCTACCGAGAACTACATTGTCTCTGCAATACAGCGGGACTTCCCTGATGACGAAATTTTGGCCGAGGAAGGTTACTCTGACACCGCAATTCCAGCCGGCAGGATATGGCTCATCGATCCGATTTGCGGCACTAATAACCTGGGCAAAGGCATTAATAACTTCTGCACCAACATTGCTTTAGTTGACGGCGGTAAGGTTATAGCATCGTGCGTTGTCGACCACAGCCAGGGTGAGTACTTTTGGTCGGTGGGTAACAACTCAGTCTTTGTAAACGACAAACCATATGTCGCACCGTCGCTGGCACTAGGCCAAAAAGTGGACATCGATTTTGGTTCTGTCAGAAGCGTTGGCCCAGGCTTACGGCAAAAGCATCATAATCTGTTACGTAAACTGCTCGAAGAAACAGATTACGACATAATTTCTTTGAACGCGTCGTTGGGATTTGCCTACACCGCAATCGGCAAAACCGATGGCTTCGTGAACGTCTTCAACCATCCCTGGGACATTGCAGCAGCAAGTTTTCTTATCCAGCAAGCCGGCGGAATATTAACTGCCCTAGATGGTTCGCCCTGGGACCTAACGACTGTCGGTGCTATTGGCGGCAGGACTGTCGAGGTCCATCAAAAGCTGTTGAAACTGTTCTTGGAATCATAGAGCTTACGACTCGTGGATAGTCTGCAGTGACTGCCAACTAGAATGAAGAATCAGCAAGCTGATACCAATACCAATTATCGGGTCGGCGATTGGCATACCCATGGCAATGAGAACAGCGCTCACGATTACGCCCGCACTTACAATGCCATCAGCCCTAGCGTGATTACCGTCTGCAATTAGGGCTGGGCTGTTAAGCCGCCGACCAGCGCGCCAACGAATAATCGCTGCGACCTCGTTCCCTAAGATGCCGACGACACCTGCCGCAACCAATACGCCTAAATGAGTGGGCGTTTGAGGATGGACAAACTTTTCTATAGCCTGCCAGATGGCAACGATGGCGCTAACAAAGATAACCATCACAATACTATACCCAGCCCAGCGCTCACCCTTCTTGCTGTGCAACAAAAATGCTAGCCCCAATGGGATTGCCGTCAACGAATCGCCAGCATTATGAATAACATCGGTCAGCAAAGCGATACTGCCACTCATGGTAAAGATGATTAGCTGCAACAGCGCAGCAAAAAATAAGACCGTAAAGCTAAGACTAACAGCTTTCACCCCTTCCTTAGAACGGACAATTGTTTCATCTACTAGGCCGTGAGTATGGCCGGGGCTCCCGTCATGGCTATGCTCATGGTGATGATGGTGTTCATGATCGTGTGAGTGATGGCCGTGATGGTTATGCGTATGAGACATGTAAATAGTATACCGATGGTAGTTATTTTTTTAGGTCACTTCCTAAGAAAAAGCCCCAGCGTTGGCTGAGGCATTTACTTTGGTTGCGGGACCAGGACTCGAACCTGGGACCTCGTGGTTATGAGCCACGCGAGCTGCCGCTGCTCCATCCCGCGACATACCCTAACAAAGGTTAGGATCACACTCTTTAACTGAGATATACAAGAGTATACATCAGAGGTAGTAATCTGTCAATCCTGTGGATTCTGCCTGTGTAGCAAAAAGTCCATCCAGGCCTGGAAATTACGCTGGTAAGCAGGCTGTTTGGCCTTGGTTTTGCCCACCTCTACTTGTTCTTCGTTGGGCAACGTAACTGTGTGCGCCATGGCTACAGATGTGGGCACATTAATGACTGTTTCGCCGGGGCTGGCCAAGCCAAAGTTCTGCCGCGCCTGGATATCCAGGTATTGTTGGGATTGGTAGTAGTCGTTCTGCAATTTGAGGTTGGTGTTGGCCAGTTGCTGCACTGGGTTTTGCTGCTTTATGCCAGAGATTTGCTTTTGGAGGTTGTAGTTGGTGTCGATAACCTTCACGCCACTCCAACTAATCAGGAGCACGATGACCACAAACAGCAGCAAGCCCACCGCCCGCACGTCGCGGAACTGCAGGATGGCATCGTAAATTTTTTCTAGTCGGGATGGTGTTTGTGTTTCCATTAGTAAAACTACACCTTAGATTATATACCTACGGCACTTCATCTGCTATACTCGTCTCTGTTACCACTTGCCCGCTTAGGGAAAAGAACAGCCCGCGTGACGGATTTACTCCGGCACCCGGCGCGACAAGAAAAACCGTAGGTTTGTCTTGTTAAGGGGGTGTAGCTCAGTGGTTAGAGCCGGCGGCTCATAACCGCTTGGTCACTGGTTCAAGTCCAGTCACCCCCACCACTAAACAGATTTGTCTAAAAGCGCCTTCACTGGCGTTTTTTAGTGTAACTTGCATAGAATAGCTCTCAGTAAATCCTCAAACTTGGGGCGTACGCTGGCAGTATGGAAGAGACAACGCACACCCCAAAGAAGTCGCCCGCCAAGAGACTGTCACCACCCACCAAGCCGTTACTGCTCGCTGCAGGGGCAATCGTGGTCATCGGCGCCAGTTTTTATAGCGGCGTGGCTTATCAAAAATCTAAGCAACCAGTGGCCAAGGACACTGGCTTTACCACCAATGCCGATGGCACCGGCTTTAGGCACCGCAGCATGATGCGCAGCGAAGTTACTGCTATTAGCAGCTCTAGCATTACTATCAAAGACCTGCAGGGCGTTACCAAAACGTATAGTATCAACAGCAGCACGCAGATCGTTAAGGATGGCCAGTCTGCTACCTACAGCGACATCGCCGTTGGCGACAATGTTGTAGTCATAAGCACCGACGGCACTTCGGCCTCACGGATTATGGACGGCATGATGGGTGGTGGTTTTAGCACCGGCGGCCCTGGCATTGACCAAGGCCAGCTACAAACTAATTAGCATCACGCTTTACAAATAGCAGAGCTGCGATAATCCAAGCACCCACAAGGTAAGCCATGAACACGCCAGCCGAAGCCAGGGCGGAATATGCACCATCCCCACCAGGCAGCAGAATCTGGTTTTGAGCCGAAAACGGCAGGTAGTTGGTGCTGATCTTGAGTAGATTGTGCAGCAATGGCTCTACGGTAGTTGGCAGGATAAAGAACGCGACGATAGCAAACACAATACTGCGTGACAGGAAGCCAAATACCAAGCCAGCCAATGTGCCCGTAATCGTGAATACTAGCGTTTTCCAGATCACGCTATAGGCGGCAAACTGCTGGCCAACCATGTGATGGCCACCCAAATGAATACCGGCAGCGATACAGCTGGTTGCGAGGGCCAGGGCGATGGCGGCAAAAACGGCACTATATACAATCACTGTCAGCACTTTGGCCCACAATACTTTCATGCGCCGGTTCGTAATCGTGAGAGTATGCATGATGGTGTTGTAGCGGTATTCGTGCGTGATCAGCAGGATCGCCACGATGGCGCTAAAGATCTGCACGATGCTAACAGCATTTAAAACAGCCTCTTGGTAATGGTGAGGTTCAGCGTTTAAGTAGTTAGCCCCTGCCTTATAACCCATACCGTAAAAGGCGATAAAGCCCATTAGCAGTAACGCCAGTCCAGACACCACATAGGTCGACCGGACAGTCAATAACTTGCGGAATTCAGCGCGGATTGCGGGTAACATTATTTTGCTCCTTTCTTGCCGGTGCGGTACTCTTCGGCTTCGGCGGTCAACTGCAAGAAAGCTTCCTCGAGCGATGCGGTGTTGTTTGTAAGCTCAAGGATGGTCACACCAGCGCCAAAGGCCAACTTACCCACTTCGTCGGTTTTGG
>CBJLZK010000096.1:0-4387 GCA_966427515.1 uncultured bacterium
GGCACGACACCACTGCCCGTCTACAGATTCAAAATAGGGCTCTACAAGTTTTTGGTCCGTTGGAGCCACATGAAATCAAAGCGTATTACAGTGCCGACCCAATGGGTTGCCGACGAAGTGGCCAAATTCCAGCCCAGTACAAAAAAGAAGTTAGTAGTCACCTACGAGTCAGGTGAATTGCCCAAAACCGGTGCTGCCAAAAAGCCTGCCGCAGTGGGCAAAGACGACAAATTCATTATGTACCTGGGCACTGCCTTTCCGCACAAAAACCTTAGCCGGCTCGTGGAAGGATTTGGTATCTTACACGAAAAGCACAGCGATCTAAAATTGGTGCTCGTCGGCAAGACTGAAAAGCACTACGAGGAACTCGAACAAAAGGTGCAGTCCTTGCCCTATGCCAAGGACATCATTATTACCGGGTTCTTGCCAGACGAAGAGGCTAAATGGCTCTACGAGCACTGTCAAGCGTATGTCTTCGCTTCCCTTGCCGAGGGCTTTGGACTACCCGTCTTGGAGGCGATGGGCTACAAAGCACCTGTCGTTTCCAGCAACGCCAGTTGTCTGCCAGAGGTTTACGGCAATGCCGCTCATTACTTTGACCCATTAGACCCTAAGGACCTAGCAGCTAAGGTCGAGGATGTCTTGAATGACAAAAAACTTCGCGATAGCCTTGTCAAAAATGGCCAAGAACAGATCAAAAAATACTCATGGCGCAAGTTTACCGAAGAGACCTTAATCGTCTACAAAGAGCTCTTGGGCGAAACAACTGACGCTTAGAGTGCTAGATGGCTTTCTGTAAAAGCCCCAAGCATTTCTACTAGTTCACGCTGCGGGCCAATGTGATCGGTATAGCCAAGCTCATCCCATGCATAATCCGGAATCTCTACCCTGAGCATAAAGTCATCATTGGGGTCTGTATATGTTGCAGCGGCTGCGAGCATTTGCCCGTGGACAGTACCTTCAAGGTAGCCATCCATGATCGCCTCTAGGTCGTGTATATCGCCACCCAGGTGGGGTTGCAGACTGAACTCAAATGAACCCAACTGCTTAGTCTCGGCAAACCGGGCAGCCATTGCTACGGGATCACCAAAACGTTTACCTTGGCGAGTTGCTTGGGCATGGTTGGCGTCAAAAGCTGCACGTCCTAAACCGTCGGCCTGGGCAATTGCTACCATACCATCTACGTAGCCCTCGGGAGTATCTGCTCGCACGCCCCGGTGATAGGCAAATTCGACCGTAGGCTGCCACTGGAACTCTCCCAGGTCATACAACTCTCTCGCAGCGTGGTAGTCACGTGTCTTATTGGGCCTACGTGTTGGATCACCGAGTGCATCGCCAAGCATTTGCCCTTGGGGATGGACAATGACCGGGCGTAGGCACTCTGTGCCAAGCTGTTTTTGCACCCTGCCCAGCACAGCCAGGCCACGGTCCATATGTGGCATAGCCATGTTCATAGCAGCGTCAAAGCCAGAGGCCAATACCTCTTTTGGCTGTGGATGCTCAACCACCCTTCGTACAAAGTTGCCAGCCACTTGGAACCGTGTACGCTCCCGCCATGGCTGTTGTACGGCAGCAATAATATCACTTACATCTGTGCCTGTCGCAATCTGTGCCGCCAGGACATTATCGAGTGGGTAGTACGTGGTACCGTCATAGCCAACTTGCCGGAGATATTCCCTGTGTTGCTTTGCCGTCCACGTTGCTGCCGCACGGGGACTCAAATTAAGCGTCGAACCGACTATTCGTAGGGCCATAGGTCTAGATTACTCTTCGGTACTTTCGTCTTCATCGCCAGGCTTGAGTACAATATGCCGGTCGCGACCTTCACCAACGGATTCACTAAGCAGGCCATATTCTTGAGCCAGTTTGTGCACCGTACGCCGGTCCACGGCATTCATGGGCTTAAGCTCCATGGGTTTGCCGGAATCTTTGACACGCTTCATCCACTCTTCGGCACGATCACTGAGGCGCTCTGCGCGCTGCTTTTTGTAATCGGCAATGTCAACATTTACACGGGTGTATTCGTAGCCCTGGTTTTTGAGGGCGTTACTTACGAGGAATTGGAGCGCACGCATATTCTCGCCACGCTGTCCGATCAAGAATCCGTTCAGGTGGGTAGATGGGACTTCGAGTTCAATAACATCATCTTCAGCCGTGGCATATACATCAGTATTTAAGCCGAAGAACGACAGGATGTCTTCGAGGTACTTCTTGGCATATTGGATGGCTTCTTCCATTACTTCCTCCGCTTTTTACGTGCCGCCTTCTTCTTATTTGCAGAAGCTTTTGGCTTATCTACAATTTCCGCCTCAATAGCATTCTTTTCCCGGGTTGCAGCACTTGATTCGGCTGCAGACTCCAGTTCGGCGGCATCCTCGCGGAGAAGTACATGTTGCTGGAATACAGCAACCAGGCTACCCACCAACCAGTACAGACTGAGGGCGGACGCCAGATGAATAGTAAAGGTCAATACTAGCAGCGGCATCAAGAAGGTCATATTGCGGGTCATGGCCGCATTAACGTCAGCCTGGTCGGCCTGCTTGCCTTCTTTGGCATCCTTTAGGATAGCGCGCAAACCACGCGCATCCTTAGGCGCCGGGGATAGCTGGCGACTCTGATAGAACTGCGCAGCAGCACTGCCAATCACAATAATCATGGCCGGCCAATAAATGCCGCCATTACCCAGTGCAGGCTTGGTAAGGTTGACGCCACCGAGCAAGGTCGCATCAAACAAGTGGATGTTGTGCGCCAGCTCCTTCAACCAGCCAAAGTCTTGCAAAAACGGGTATGCAAACGAAACTATGGCACCGTGGTCTTTAACCACCTTCTGCAAACCAATATACAAACCGATTAGAATTGGTAGCTGTATGAGCGTAATGCCGATTGAACCAAGTGGGTTAACACCCCGCTCTTTGTAGAGCTCCATGGTCATCAGCTGTTCTTTGCGCTTGTCGCCTGCTGCGGCCTTTTTGATCTTCTTGAGTTCGGGCTGGATCTTGCGCATCTGCTTGACCTGATGCAATTGCTTTTTGAGCAAAGGATACAGAGCCAAGCGGACAATGATAGTAAACAAAATCAGTGCTAAGCCAAAGTTATGGCCTGGAATGATGGCGTAAATGAAAACCAACAAGTTAAAAATTGGCTGGACAATTAACGTCGTAAACATGCGGTAACTAGTTCTCCTTTGGTACTACTATACCATGTTCAGGCACTACTGATGGAGAACGATCAATAAAAATTTCTGCCTTCTCCAGCTTGTCTACAATTGTGCGCTCAAGTTGTCCGGCTGGCATATCCGCCAATTGGTCGCTATAAACAATGATCACCAGGTCATAAGGCATAGAAATACGATGTGATTCGTGTCGGACTATTTCGTAAATTCGGCGACGGATACGGTTCCTGACGACAGCAGACTTGTGCACCTTGCGGCTTACAACCACCGCAATACGATAGTGTTTGCGGCGCCGGTTCGCAATATATTTAAGCGAACAGTACGGACCTCTGACAGTCTGTCCCCGTTGATACACAAAGCGGAGACTGCCGTGACCTTGAAATCGGTGGATTCGATCAATCATAGGTTTATCTCGGACAGTCTCCGCTTAAGCGCTCTAAAAGAGTGCGGCTTAATGTGTCAGGCGTGCGCGGCCCTTAAGGCGGCGACGGTGCAATACTGCACGACCTGCACGATTGGCCATACGCTTCAAAAAGCCGTGCTCTTTGCTGCGGTGACCCTTCTTTGGTTGATACGTTCGTTTTGGCATACTACTTTTACTCTACCGCATCAGCCAGATAAGGACAACCCGAGTGGGATAGTCCTGTCCCCTGCTTCCGCGTTATTTACTTATATATTGTCTCTCTAGTAGAAATAACAATATTTAACCCCGTAACTATACCAAGTTTTCCACGATTCGCCAAGTATTTTCCACAGTTTTCAAGAGAGAGCTGCAATCTGTGGAAAACTTAACCCCTATTATTGCCTTTTGTGCAAGGTTACTTATTTAACATCATTATGGGTGTGGAAAAGTCGGCCCAGGTAGCGTATATTTACCTGTAGACAACTTGTGAATTGTAAGTAAGTGAGGGGTAATTGTCGCCGTGCAAAACAGCTTGTGGCAAGCAGTTTTAGGAGAGATAGAACTGTCTGTTTCTCGTGGAAATTTTATTACGTGGTTCAAGAATACCACGCTGCTTCGCCAAGACGACGAAAGCATTACCATTGGTGTACCTAACGTATTCATCAAGCAGCAGCTTGAGCGTAAGTACAACGAACTCATTACCGAAACACTCCGCAAAAATGGCGCCGATGCCATCAAAATCGAATACAAAATCCACACCTCGCCTTTGCGTAACAGCTCCACTGCCACCCGGCACGAGGAAGAGACCGTCG
>CBJLZK010000097.1:0-4384 GCA_966427515.1 uncultured bacterium
ATCAATATATGAGCTCATCGGGCAAGGCCAAGTGCGCGAAGAAAGCCCTTGAAGCCTTTGCGGTGAGCCTGGTTCGGCGTCTGCCAACCCGTATCATCGCGTATTAGGTCAATCAGTTGCCTTGTCCCTTCTTCGGTCGCAAGACTATACCCAGCTAATCTTTCCGCTTCTCTGTTGCTCTGAGCCTCTATTAGAACCAGCTTAAGCCCGTCGACCGCAGAGTCGGCGTCTATAGCCTTTTGCAGCGTAGATTCTGTAATAACTGGCGTGCCTGTGGTAAGCTGCCCACCCTTTCCGTCAGGATAAAAGTTCCAGTGTGTGTAATCTGTGCTGGTTCCACCCTGGGCATCGTAGACATTTATGAATACTGTGGAACCATCTCTAGAGTGTTCAATCGGTGTCTGTCGGATGTGTACTCTCACCACTTTTCCAGTAGCAGTAGTCCGCAGTAAGTTAGCAATACGCAGATTCTCGTCGACTGGAGCTGGACGATGTTCGACTCTTGTATCTACCTCAACCAGCAATTCATCTACCGTGCCTTGCGACACTACGTGTGGCTGGTCGGGATAGGATTCCTGGTTGAAGTAATCCATATGCATATATTATCATAAATGATATAATTTGTCCAGTTTCTATGATACTGGTGCTATAGACTAATAAAAAAGCACCACGATAACGTGATGCGTTTTTACTGGCGGACCCGACCGGATTTGAACCGGCGATCTCCTCCGTGACAGGGAGGCGTGTTAGACCACTACACTACGAGTCCATATGATTTTTGGAGTAATACAACTACTACTCTCGGGTAACAGAGGTAATGATACCAAGCTTTACCCAAAAAAGCAACAGATATGCTGGGGTGAGTATCTTATGCAAAAAGGAGGGTTCAGCGTAGTGCAACCCGGCCGGCTAATGTTGCCGGCCGGCGAGTAACGCACTCCTTTTTGCATAAGATACTCACCCGCCCTCTGTTACTATTCGGAGATGTAGTAGTGTGGCCTGCTCTTTTGCTTGAGCGGATCGATGTATGTGCTGATCGGCTTGAAGGCAAACAAGATGTGGGATGCGTGGACTTTGCCGCCGCTCAGATCCTTGAGCTGCAAAATCTCAAGCCCTGTCCCCGTGTTTACGATGCCAGAGGTTTGCCCTGGCTGTAGCCGGAAGAGTGCGTCAATCACCTGAGGCGATAGGCTACGGTCCGACTGGCTGATCGTGAAACCATAGTCACCACCGTTAGCTTTGGTAGTAGTGTCATCCGAAAACTGTTTTGCAAGCGAGGCGAAGTCTTCACCGTTCTTGATGCGCTGGTAGACTTCTTCGGCGCGCTGGTGAGTGCCAGTGTCTAGGGTTGAAACGACCTTTTGGGCTAGCATCTGCTGCTTTAGCTCACGCTTGAAGTCATTGACTGACCAGCCCCAGAACTCCTTGAGCACGTCTTCGAATACCTGTTCGTTGCTGCCAA
Organism: uncultured bacterium; assembly: GCA_966427515.1. Taxonomy (GTDB): domain Bacteria; phylum Patescibacteriota; class Saccharimonadia; order Saccharimonadales; family UBA4665; genus JARIHD01. The sequence continues at coordinate 1,463 of CBJLZK010000097.1, forward strand.
GACGGTTTTGACTGCGGACCAGTTGGATCTCGTCATTTAGCTCTTGGTCGCTCACCGAAATGTGGTGCTCATTAGCGACCTGCTTAACGTAGGCGTCATCGACGAACTGCTGCAAAGCTTGCTTGCGGTATGTGGCCAGCTGTTGTTTGTTGGCGGCATCACTACTAAAGTCTGTGCGCTGCTGGGTCTGGTAATAGTGCTCGTAGTGGCGCAGCTCGAACAAATAGTTCTCGTAGGCGACATACCGTGGGCCAGCTTTGGCGATTGGGAATGGCACTACTTGGGTGACGCGGTACAAGAAGGTTGAAGTCGAATGGAATTTGTACAGTGCTAACAAACAATACGAAAAGAAGGCTACAACGACGACGACCAACAGTGTGGACGAAATAATCACCACGCGGTGCGCAGAGTGTTGCAACGGATAAATATACTTACGGGCACTCGAAAGCACTTCTTCACGGTGTTCGGCGACTGTTTCGTTAGTAATCCTGGGGATACCCTGCACTGCTTGTTGCAATGACTGCTCTGGGTCTTTTTTGCGCAACCGGGGTACGGCGACGTGCGGCACCTTAACGCTGGGCCGCTTACTCATAATTTTCTTAAGCTTTTTCTTCATTCTCTTCGATCTCTAATTCTTCTGGTTCGCTATACGGACTAGCAGATACACCCTGCTCTCGTAAAATCTCGAGCAGCTTTTTTTGTATCTTTGCAGGATGTGGAACCTCATGGATCACTAAGTCCCCCACAAATGTCTGCATCATAATTGTACCAAATCCCAGCAACGTTTCCTGCAAGCCAGATACTTGATAGTTTACCATCTGGATCTGTGGCAGGCCCATATCTATGACGGTCCGGTTAAAGAAACCCTTCTGGGTAATCTGGATCAACCGCTTATCGGTCACGATAAACACGCTAAAGTGCCAGGTAATCCATGAAGGCAGAAAGATCAAAGCCCCTACTCCCATCCCCACCAACAGCCCGATAAAATACACTGAATATTGCGGGTCGAACAGCGCTGGTACCGTCCCAAACAGGATAGCCAACATTCCAAAGATCAGTCCTTTGCGCATTACGATAGGGTGTTTACGAAAAACGTAGAGGACTTCCTCGTCCTCGAACTGATCAGCAAAATACTTTTGCGGCATAAGCATATTGTACCAGAGTTAGCGGCGAACAGTAGCGCCAGAGACAACTGCCAAGGGCAAGCGCTTACGGCCAACCGGCACCGCTAAAGGTACCTCAAAAGGATATTCGCCGTCCATGCATGCCATGCATACCGACCCTACCTCTACACCCATAGAGGCGGCCAAACCCTCCCGGCTTAAGTGGCCCAGGGAGTCCGCATTGAGTTTGCGCCTCCGGTCTTCTTGCGAGGGGTGACGGCGGGCAAACAAGGTTTCTGGCTGGCTGATGGCAGTGCCGGCAAAGCATGGATATGCAAGCGGTGGAGACGAAATTCTGTAATGGACTTCTGTGACTCCGTTGGCGCGCAAGATTTCACTCATCGTTTCTGTACTCGTGCCGCGCACAATGGAGTCGTCAACGACAACTGCGCGTTTTCCTTGGAGTACTGCCCTGTTTGGGATCAACTTTTGCAATACCTTGGTCCGGCGGACGTTTGGATCGCCTTGGATAAAAGTCCTGCTGATATAAGAGTTGCGTAAAAAGCCCTCAACATATGGGATGCCACTCTTCTCCGAAAACCCAAGTGCAGCAGCTGTGCCCGAGCTTGGCACGCCTATAACAATGTCAGCGTCCACAGGGCATTCTTTGGCCAGCTGGCGCCCCATTTCGAGCCGTATGTCATAAACATAACGGTCACCAATCTTGCCATCTGCCCTCATCAGGTAAACTGCCTCCAGAGAACACATGCCGCCCCTGGCATCTCGCTGGATAAGTGATGATTCTATTTCACCGCTCATGCTTACTGAAATAATTTCGCCCGGCGCTAACTCTTGGTCTTTGACCACGTTACCCATAGCCCGGAGTGCTGGCTCCTCTGATGCAAATACAACGCCACCAGTAGCCAGGCGCCCCATCCATAGCGGACGGGTACCCCACGGGTCACGGACAGCATGAAGCCGATCCTGTTCCGCCACAATGAGCGAGTAGCCACCATCGAGGTCCGGCAGTAGATGGTGCATCGCGTCCAGAGCATCGGAGAAGTGATCGCTTCCCGCTAATACGCCCAGGGATTGGGTCAATGCATCCCCATCACTTACAGCGCCTTCAATACCGAACCGGCGCCAGGCCATGTCAATCATATGCTCGATATGACCATTTTGGGCTACTACTAAACCGCCAGCTGTAAGCGGCTGGATCTGGTGGAATGCCTCTGAACCGTTGCTGGAGGTAGCCCAGCGTACATGCCCCACACTCATCCGGGCATCGGGGCTCATGGCGTCAATAATACTCGCTCCGTCAGGAAAGACTTTGGAAACTAGCCCTGGCCCCTTAACACCCTCAAAGCGAGGTTGGCCATTACGCACCGCCTCATTAAAAATACCGGCAGCATCCTCTCCACGGTGTTGCAAGGCGCCAAGCCCCATACATGCCATCTGCGCAACCGGCAACTCGCCACTGGGGTCCAAAACCCCGACAACCCCACATTCTTCTTGGAGTAACTCATCATCTACCAGCTCCCTCATAGCTGGCGGAATCGCCTCTATCATAGTTAGATTGTATCTGGCTACAAAAGAAAAAACTATCTCGTGTGAGATAGTTCACATTTCTTGATTGGTGCCCCCGCCGCGACTCGAACGCAGAGCTTCTCCTTAGGACGGAGTTGTTTTATCCATTGAACTACAGGGGCAATGGAGGAAAGAAATATTGTGTTTACATAATATTTCTTTCCGAGTAGCCCAAGCTCTGGCGCGTAAGCGCCAGACGGGGGCGAACCCTTCCCTTATGGGAACTTGGGCA
>CBJLZK010000098.1:0-4365 GCA_966427515.1 uncultured bacterium
AAGCATGCTCGATATCGGTTGCCGCCGCGTCGGGCACAAGTTCGTTCATGATATCTGCTGTTTGGCCATGCGCAGTGATGGTCATCGTGAGGTTAACAATGCCCAGTGCTTTGATGCGTAACTCGTCGGGAACGCTGAGGCCTGCTAAGAGCATTTGGGCCGCATGACCGCCAGACAAAGCAGCATTAAGGGCTAAAGCCACTCCGGCGTGGTCTGGATCGCCATGCAAATCATGGTCTTTGGCATATTTTGCCAACACCTGGTGTACAGTCGGCCTGCCCCGGCGTAGTTTTGAACGGTCTTGGATGTCGTCAATAATCAAAATATAGGCGTGCATCATCTCGAGCGCCGTGGCCGCACGCAGGATCATTTGCTTGTCGGTGCCACCACACATTTCGTAGCCCACCATCGCCAAGGCGCCACGGATGCGCTTGCCACCATGTTCCAACATATCCAGATAGGCGTCAGTTACTAGCGCGGGATATGTCCCAAACTTATCTGACGTCGATTTGCGCACATGGGCGGCGTACGTCTGGATATCGTCATCAATCGCATTCTTATAAGAACGCAAGCGACCGGCAAATAACTCGAGCGAATCCTGCATAAATAACCTACTCTGCGCTAAAGAATGGCGTTAGCTGCTTCTCAAGCTCAACCTTCAGGTCGTCCAAACTACCGTTATTCAAAATATGGATATCAGCAGAATCAATAATTGCTCGTATCCCCCGGCCTGCTCCGGTTTCGGCAATGCCTTTGTTTTCGAAGTTGTCTTGTTCCAAAAATTGTTCAAACGTCTTGGAGCTCTCACTATCGCGCTGTCGTGAGTAAATCCGGTCGTAGCGGATTTGAGGGTCGGCATCGATACCCACAATAATACCACCAGCTTCGCGGACCGCGTCAGCCTCACCCATAGCACGAAGGCCAGAGAGCAAAATACGCTCCTTACCCTGTTCTTTTGCCATAAAGATACACATTTTTACCGTAAACGCAGGGTCGATACCACGCAATTGGTTAGCGACCTCATACAACTGGTCGCGTACAGGATTAAAGTCGGCTGGCAACTTATAAATATACCTAGTTATGGCGCGAACAAGATCGCCCGTCGATAAGTTCTCTGCCGCAAATAACTCGCTAAGGAGTTCGGAAGCGGCGTCTTTGCCTGCTCCGGCCGTACCGGCTACACCTATGATCTGCATCTTTTTACTCATGGCTCCTATTGTATCTAATTATTATCTTTTGATTAAAAAAATCGGGCGGGAAACCCGCCCGATGGTGTCGAGACTTATTTGATGTAGTCGTGAAGTTTTTTGGCGTCCTTGTGCTTGCGCAGCTTGGCCAAGGCCTTAGCCTCGATCTGGCGGATACGCTCGCGGGTCACGCTGAATTCCTGGCCCACTTCTTCTAGGGTGTGCTGCTTGCCGTCTTCGAGGCCGAAACGTAGCTTCAGGATCTTTTGCTCACGCTCGGTCAAAGCACCAAGCATGCCTTTCACCTGCTCTTTGAGCAGCTGGTTAGTAGCAGATTCCTCTGGGCTAATAGTGTCTTCATCTTCGATGAAGTCAGCAAGTACTGATTCTTCTTCGTCGTCACGGATCGAAGCGTCAAGGCTAGAAATGTCCTGCTTGATCTTCATGATGTGCTCAACCTTATCGACTTCGATGTCCATAGCGGCAGCGATTTCTTCGTTGGTTGGCTCGCGGTTAAGCTCCTGGGTCAAGCGGCGCTGAGTACGCAGCAACTTGTTGATAGTTTCTACCATGTGCACAGGGATACGGATGGTGCGGGCTTGGTCGGCGATAGCACGGGTAATAGCTTGGCGGATCCACCAAGTAGCATAGGTACTGAACTTGAACCCGCGGTCTGGGTCAAACTTTTCGACCGCACGCAGTAAGCCTGTGTTGCCTTCCTGGATTAGGTCCAGCAAGTCCAAACCACGGCCAACATACCGCTTGGCAATCGAGACGACCAAACGCATGTTGGCTTCGGCCATCTTGTCCTTGGCTTTTTGGTCGCCATCCACAACGCGGCGGGCTAGCTCAAGCTCTTCTTCGGCAGAAAGGAGTGGGATTTTACCGATTTCACGCAGGTACAAACGGACAGAGTCGTCGGCGATGTCGTCAAGGTAGTGCTGGTCTTCGGTAATAACCTCTTCGCCGTCTTCAAGGGTCCACTCATCACTGATAGAGTCGTCGTCTGGCAATAGTGGGACATCATCGTCAGCAGCCTGGTTGCTGGTAACTTCGATGCCGGCGTCGGCCAGCTCGGTGTACAGGCCATCTAGCAAATCGGCGTTATCTGGAGTATCGGCAATGGCGTTGGTAATATCACGGTGGTCAATCTTGCCGTCTTTTTTGGCCTGGGCAATAAGATCCGTCCTTGCCTGCTGCAAATCCACGACTTGGGCGTCGTCTTTTGCAGGAGCAGCTTTCTTTTCTTTCTTTGGCATAAGCTATGCGCCTCCTCTATAGGTTTTTAAAAGATTGTCGAGCTCTTTTACCTGGTGTAAAAGTTTAAGTTGATTTTCATCATCGGCTGATTGCAGTTCGTGTGCAATCCGTTGTTTTTGCATTTTGACATATTGGCTGATCAGTTTGGTCCGCACGTGAGTAGCTTCGTACTCTAACTCGTGTAATTCAATATCTTGATACAGCTCTTCGTAGTGTAATGACAGAATTTTAACATAATCTCCTATTGGCCGCAATTCTTCGGCCTTGGCGGCCTCCCCCGTAAAGTCTGGATGGCTCTGCAGGAAGGCCAGCAGAGTCTTGGCTTGTTCGTCAGGGAACATTTCTGGGGTGATTGGGTTTAGCATACTGCGCAGTTTGGGCTGCATCAGCGAAATTGCTAACAGATGGTTCTGGGTCTTGAGGTAATCACTGAGCTCTTTGGGCAACGCTTTGAACTGAACAGCAGGCTTCTTGAGCTCAGGTTTTTTAGTTTGGGCCTGGATAGCCTTGACCCGCATGTTCAAGACATCCCTACTAATGTTTATCTTTTCGGTAATAAGTTTTTTGTAGTGCTCTTGCTCGACTGGATTATCAAGCTTTTGAACAACCGGCAGGATAATCTCACTAAATTCAGTCTTGCCATCCCCTGTAGATAGATCCAAGCGCTGGGCATGCTGATCGATAAGCCAATCAAGGGCATCCTGTGACTTATTGATCGTTTCTTTCCAAAGGTTAGGGTCTAACTTTATAAGTTCGTCGGGGTCTTTGCCCGATGGAATACTAATGATTTTTAGCTTAATACCAACCTTGTTAGCGATAGGGATAGCCCGTTCGGTCGCATTCAACCCTGCTTTGTCAGCATCAAAACTCAACCTGACATCATCGGTAAACCTGCGAAGTGCTTTGAGCTGGTACTCCGTAAGTGCAGTCCCTGCGGTAGCTACAACCTGCGCTACTCCTGCCTGGTGGCTGCTAATAACGTCAAGGTTGCCCTCGGCAATAACTACAAATTTATTACGGCGCACAGCGTCTTTGGCAAAGTGAAATCCAAAGATATGGCCCGACTTATCGTAGAGCAATGTTTGCGGCGTGTTGATGTACTTAGGCGCGTTAGGATCATCCTTTAGGATCCTGGCAGTAAAACCAATAACCTTGCCATACTGGTCGCAGAGCGGAATCATTATCCTGCCCCGGAACATATCCCTCATATCCCTGTATCTTTTTGTTGCAAGCCCTGCCCCTTGGATATCGCCCTCAGAGAATCCACGCTGTTTTAGAAAGTTGGTGAGCGCATTGCCCGTCGTAGGGCTATAGCCCAGGCGCCAAGCAAGCTGCGTCTCCTTAGAGAACTTTCGCTTTGAGCGGACATACTCAAGCGCTTCGTGGTTATTGTTGAGACAACGCTGGTAATAGGTTGCAGCAGCGTCCAGGACTTCGTATAAGCGCTCTTTTTCTTTGCCCCTTGTCGATGCACGCGAACCACGGTACTGTTCAAGGTCAACACCCGCCTTGCGTGCCAAGAGTTCAAGTGCACCCCTAAAATCCAGCCCTTCCATTTCCATGACAAAGCTGAACATATTGCCGCCCTTGCCCGAGCTGAAGTCATGCCAGATTTGCTTTTCGGGGCTCACCATAAAGCTTGGTGACTTTTCGGTGCTAAAGGGGCTCAGGCCCTTCCAGTTACGGCCGGCACGCTTGAGCTCAACATAGTCGCCAACGACCTCTTCGATACTCAACCGCTGCTTAATGTCCTCTACCGCATCCATTGCTTATATTGTACTCTGTTTCGCCTCTGTTTTATAGGGGAACAAGCTTTTCGGCTTCATTGCCCTCAAGTGACCGTTCACGCGCGGTATTTAAGCCGCCGAGCCGAAGTCTCGTTGGTTTAAATCCGGCTGCACTTTGCGGAGAGTCACTT
>CBJLZK010000099.1:0-4336 GCA_966427515.1 uncultured bacterium
GGGGGGGGGGGGGGGGTGGAGGGGCGGGGGGGGGGTGGGGTGACTTTAATGCGGGCATCATATAATAACCACTAAACTGTTACAATTTGTACAGATATGGACGTCGAACTAAAGCCAGGAAAATATGTGGTGGCGGTGTCGGGCGGTGTGGACTCGATGGTGCTGCTTGACGTGTTGCGCCAGTTGCCTGGCGTGGATTTAGTAGTAGCGCACTTTGAACACGGCATCCGTGAAGATTCCGACGAAGACCGCAAACTGGTGGAAGCCGCGGCCCAAAAATACGGCTTGCCATTTGTATATGAACACGGCCAGCTGGGCCCTGGCGCGAGCGAATCGGTAGCCCGCGACGCCCGTTATGTCTTTTTGCGCCGCGTGCAGCAGGAACAGAATGCTGTGGCGATAGTGACGGCACACCACCAGGGCGACGTGTTGGAAACAGCTATCCTTAACATGCTAAGGGGCACTGGCCGCAAGGGTCTAAGTTCATTGGCCACAACGGATGGGCTGGTCCGGCCATTATTACATGCGAGCAAGCAGGACATTCTGGCCTATGCCACCACACACCATATTGTGTGGCACGAGGACAGCACCAATGCCAGCGATGTGTACTTACGCAATTACATCCGCCACCACATTATCCCCAAACTGACGCCTGCGGAGCGTGAGAGGCTATTGGGGTATATCCAAAAAGCCCAGGCTACCAACCCCGTAATCGATGAACTGCTAGCGGCGGGCTTGGGTACGCACCAGACCGCAGAGGGTCTCGACAGGCGCTGGTTTGTCATGCTGCCCTATGACGTATCGTGCGAAGTTATGGCTACTTGGCTTCGCCAGCAAGGTATCCGTGAGTTCGACCGCAAAGCTATTGAACGCCTAGTGGTGGGCGCCAAGACAGCTTTGCCGGGTAAGACTTTGAATGTGAATGCTGGATGTTTCCTGAAGGTCGGCAAAGCAAATCTTCAGCTAACTCCTCGCATTACCTCTTAATACATGTATAATTGCATCATATGGATAACAGTAAGAAGTCATTTCGTTCCTCTAACAGGGGAGGGGGCGGACGCCGGGGATTCCGCGGTGTAGGATTTATTGCCCTGCTTATATTGATTGGTTTGATTATCTTTGCGGCTGTACAGCAATCGGGAACGCTCAAAACGATTCCGTTAACGCAAGCTATTTCAGACGCTAACAGTGGAGCCTATTCCAAGATTTTGGTAAGTGGCAACGAGATGGACATCACCAAAAAGGGTGACGAGATCGCCACAATCAAGACCTATAAAGACCCTAACGCCAGCCTAAAAGACGAGGGGCTAAACCTCAGTAAGGTTGAAGTTTCGTACAAGCCTGAGTCTTCAACAAGCTCAGTCCTTGGCAACATCGGTGTGTCGCTGATTCCGGTTTTGGCGATTGGCCTAATGTTGTTGTTTATGCTACGAAGTGCCCAGGGGCAGGGGAACCAAGCCCTGAGCTTTGGCAAGAGCCGCGCCCGTTTGTATGGCAACGAAAAAGACAAAGTAACATTTAGCGACATTGCTGGCTCGGACGAAGCCAAGCAAGACCTAGAAGAAGTTGTCGAATTCCTAAAGTACCCTAAGAAGTTCGCCAGTGTAGGTGCCCGCATCCCTAAGGGCGTACTGCTCGTTGGCCCTCCAGGTACTGGTAAGACTATGTTGGCACGCGCCGTTGCTGGTGAAGCTAATGTACCGTTCTTTAGTATCTCTGGTTCTGAATTCGTAGAAATGTTCGTAGGTGTTGGTGCAAGTCGTGTTCGTGATTTGTTTGCAAAGGCAAAGAAGAACGCACCATGTATCATCTTTGTTGACGAAATCGATGCCGTCGGCCGCCGCCGTGGCTCTGGTATGGGTGGTGGCCACGACGAACGTGAGCAAACCCTGAACCAGATCCTTGTAGAAATGGACGGTTTTGAACAAGGCCAAAACGTCATTGTATTGGCTGCTACTAACCGCGCTGACGTGCTTGACCCAGCTCTGCTCCGCCCTGGCCGCTTTGACCGCCGTGTAAACATCGGTTTGCCAGAACGCAAAGACCGCGAAGCTATCCTGAAGGTCCACTTTACCAAGAAGCCATTGTCTAAGAATGTCGACCTCGACGCCCTGGCCGCCAAGAGCGCTGGATCATCTGGTGCCGACCTGGCAAACATTGCTAACGAAGCTGCAATTATTGCTGCCCGCTTGAACCACAAAGAAATTAGTAACGAAGACGTCACCCAAGCCTTCGAGAAAGTTGCCATTGGCCCAGAGCGCAAGAGCAAGGTCATGAACGACAAAGAGAAGGAAATGACCGCTTACCACGAAGGTGGCCATGCCATCGTCGGCCATGTCTTGCCTGACAGCGACGTGGTGCACAAGGTAACGATTATCCCTCGTGGTGGTACGGGTGGTGTTACTTGGTTTATCCCACCCGAAGACAAGAGCTACCACAGCATCGTGGAATACAAGGACGTCCTGGCCCGCATGTTGGGTGGTCGTATCGCCGAAGAAGTAGTGTATGGCGCCGACCATGTTACTACTGGTGCCGGTAATGACCTGCAAAAGGCCGCTGAGCTTGCCCGTGACATGGTGATTAACCAAGGTATGGGTAAGAAGCTTCGTGACCAAGTCTTTAAGATTGACGATGGTATGATGCTTGACCGTTTGGTCCACGAGCGTGAATACTCAGACGAAACAGCCAAGGTTATTGACGACGAAGTCGAAGCTCTCATCCGTGAGGCAGCTGACCGTGCTCGTCAAGTTATCAAGGCTAACCGTCACAAGCTTGATGAACTCAAGGACGGATTGCTCGAAAAAGAAACCCTTGAAGCTGACGAAGTTAAGAAGATTTTGCACGGCGCAGCTATGCCAAAAGCTGCAGCATTGTATTAAGCATAACACTCGGTCTTTTGGCTGGCCGAAGCGTAGTTACTCGCCTATACTGTTTATAAATGAACCGATTCCTGGACCGTACCAATAAGCGTATTTCACTTGGCGGCGCAGCTACATTGCTGATTGTTGTTACAATGCTTGGTCAGGCCCTTGGGTTCTTGCGCAGCCGTTTTATTAGTACGAACTTTACAGTGCATGATCCGGGATCATCCGACGCCTTTTTTGCGGCGTTCCAGATTCCGGATTTCTTCTTTTATACCATCGCGGCTGGCGCGCTTGGCGTGGCGTTCCTGCCGATTTTGGCAGACAAATTAGCCATCGGTGACAAAAAAGGAATGTGGCAAATCGCCAACAGCCTGGTCAACTCGCTAGCGATCATTATGGGTGTGGTGGGCCTGATTATCTTTATCTTTGCCAACCAGCTTATTGGCGTGTTAGCACCAGATCTAGCCCCTAAGCACTTCCATGAGGCTGTCGACATTATGCGTCTGATCGCCTTTAACCCTTTGCTATTCACGTTGTCAGGTATTATCACCAGTATCCAGCAGGCGTTTGGCAGGTTCTTTTTCTTTGCTGTGGCACCGCTGTTCTACAACCTGTCGATTATCGCTAGTATCTTTATCTTTAGGAGTTCGCTCGGCATTGTAGGCCTTGGCTTTGGTGCGCTGATTGGTGGTCTCATCCAGCTGGGTATCGCCTGGTTGGGTATGGTCGGACTCAAATACACTTGGCGTCCTGAAATTAAGTGGCATAACGAAGGCTTCCGCAAGGTACTGCACCAGCTACCGCCCCGTTCCCTGGACCAAGGTATCGACCAGGTTAACAGTATGGTCGAAGTCAACCGCGCCCAGGCTTTGGGCACCGGTCCCGTCAGTTACTACAGCTATGCCTTAACCCTCATGAATGTTCCCATTTTGTTAATCGGGACTTCGATTGCCACGGCGGCATTCCCACGCCTAACGGAACGCTTAGCCCAACGCCGGACTGACTTATTCCGCAGGGATTTCCTGCATATCTTTAGGGCGATGATTTGGATGGCGGTACCTGTGGTGATTGTAGCCTTCTTTTGTCGTGGCTACTTGGCCCGCTTGATCTATGGTGACGCCGCCCCAGAAGTAGCCTTGATCTTTGGGTTCCTAACGGCTGCGATTATCTTTAGGATTATGTACTCGATGATTTCGCGCTACTTTTATGCCTACAAAGATACCAGGACACCTTTGGCAGTATCGATAGTGGCGATTAGCCTGAACATCGTGCTGGCCTTTATGCTAGCTCGTCCAGGTGCGTATGGCGTCGCCGGTTTGGCTATTGCCCAATCGATTGTAGCCTTGGTAGAAGTAGTGATCCTGACTACTATTATGCTGTGGCGCGACCACAAGATCTTCCACGATTTGGACTTCTGGAGCGGCCTGATCAGGATTATTGGCGTGGCCGGTTTTTGTCTGACAGCAGGCTTT
>CBJLZK010000100.1:0-4320 GCA_966427515.1 uncultured bacterium
CCACAGCAGGCTCCTCATAGACCTTGCGCAGAGATTAACGCTTCTACTTCTTTAATAGCCTCACCTACTGCGTTAACCTCAACGCCAGGATTTGACATCAGCTGAGCAGGTAATTCAAAGTCGGGACTAACCTGTACATGAACTGACGAACCTACTACCCATTGTACTGAAACACAAAGGGATGGGACTTCTTTGTCGTTATCACCCACAACATTGTTCATCATAAGATAGTAGGTGAAGACGAGATTACCGTCCTTCAGCGAAGCGTACAGGAACAACTGAGACGTTTCCGGTGCTACCTTTTCCTTCACAACCTGACTGATAGCGTCCATGTACTTTTGAAACTCTGCCGGTACATGCTTGTCAGCAACGTTATTCAGTGAGTGTAATAGATCACCAAGGAGAACTTCAAGTTTGTTCTTCAGTAGTTTAACCCTGCTTAGTGTTTCTTTAACACTTTTCTGGTTAATGTCTTGAAACTGCACTGCTAATTGGGTTTCAAGAGCTTCTAAACAGCGATACTTTTCGTGAAGGTCTTCGCTTAACGCATAACTCTTTTCTAGTTTCTTGATATTGGGTGCTACGTGTTTCACTGGCTCTGCTAAATCTGCAGATAGCCTAAACTTAGCTGACACCTTAGTTTTGAGTTGGCCTACACTCCTTGTTTTCTGAATCCATTTTTCAGGCCTCTCGAGTTTTGCCAGTTGTGCTTGCCTGACTTTAACTAGCCCCTCCAGGTCAGTAATACTTTGTTCAGTATCGTCAAGATAACGTACGGCATCATCTACATACCGAAATTTTGGTAGTTCTAGTGTATTATTTTCCATGATCCTTAGCTTTTAAAACGCCCGCAGGGCTTCCACCATGAAATTTAAGTTTTCAAGTCCGGAATGCACCGAACTTATTATCCCTAACCATTTTTGTTGTTGCATCCTTAGACATAACCCTACCGCGCGTGGGCAGCATCCTGAATATTTCTTGTGGCTGGATTACTCGTACTTGGCATTCTGGCCCAAGAATATTCCTCTGCGTAGATCTCCATGGGTTAACACTTTGGACTACCAGCACTTTTCCTTGTTTGGACTCAACTATAATGTCCTGCGAATCTATGTGCGGTATGTTCGGGCTCATGATAATTTGGAACGGTTCCATTTGTTCCAATAGAGACGTATCAGCAGACAGCGGTCTCTTAGGAAATTCAAAGTACAGGCTTTCCTTGCTCATCGTAAACTGTATCTCAAGATGGGTAAAGTCACCAGAAAAGGTTGCCGTTAACAAGTGGTATTTACCGTCACAAAACTGCAGGAGCTGAGCATTGCTAGTAACTGCAACGTTGTCAACCAAAAACTGACAAGGGACTATTTTAAGTCCATTCCACACTTTGAATGAGTCTACAGCTAGAGCACCGTGAGGAAGCAGGATTTTCTGGTTAAAACCCTTAACATCACGTGCAACCCATGGCTTTTCAACAGCGTCTAACGTACCGTTTATTAGGAATAAATCTGTTGCAGTATACACCTTACGATAAGAATGGAATGCAGCATATCCGCCAACAAACCCTGAACCAAAACATATTGGACACGACACGTCTGAAAACCCGAGAGTGGAGGCGTCAAAGTCTCCTATCAAGTCGTCTATAGACTGTGGGTCTAGAGGACCGTTGTCGCCAAACGCATACTGACTAGGCTGATCGTCTGCGAATGGAAAGTTACCATCTGGGGTAACAATGTCAAAAACACCCTGATTTTGGTTACCAGGCTGGTATATAGTGCCCTCGTCTAGAGGGGATGTTACGCCGTTGGCTCCTCTAGCCTGAGGGTATACTCGTCCCTGGTTTTGGCCGTACGGTGTAACATCGAACTCCATGTCGCCAGTTAGCATGCGGTTTAATACACCGGGGGATGCCTTACCTTGCTCATTGAGAATGCCATTTAGCTGCTTCTGAGACGCTTGACATGAGCATTTTCTACCACCATTAAGTCTGTTATACGCAATACACTCTACGCCCTGTACTCTAAACGCATCATAGTATCTTCTTTGGAAAACGGGAATAATTTCTCGCACTGCTTTCTCAGCAACGTCAGCAGCTCTGGCATTTGCGGGTAGTATGCGGTTGTTGGTTTTTACTATAGAAGGCATGTGATACTCCTTTCTAGCTTCTTATTATAAAATTTGGGTTTAATTAGCAGCTAGAAAGGAGTAGGAGGGGGATTTGACAACCTGAGTTGTTAACTCGGGTTAAGTAGGAGACTGAGGAGGGAACTGCATGTCTCTAGGCTTTTAACACGTTCGTTTGCATTTTGCTGTTGCATGAGATGGCTAAAAATTTCCCTAACAGTAGCATTAGATTCGAAGACAAGCAGTGTTTGAACTTCTTGCAGATGTTTGCGATCAAACGCCTGATTAGATACAAAATCGGTAGAACACGATAACTGTATAGTTTTGGACAGTCGTTCAATCTCGCGGTTTATATACCACTGTGCCTTCTGCAGATCTTGCTTAGGGTTGCCTTTGTCCCCACGCCTAAAGATATATTTAAATGAATTTCCTGTATTAAACTCCATCACCTCGCAAAAGAAAATTGCTTCAATTCCAGATGGATGACTATTGTAATGTGATGGGTGATTAACCTGTTCTTTAACGGATGTTTGTGATTCATTGCTGCTGTTTGCGTCTTTCACTTGTTACCCCCTTAGTTATCGGAGCTGTTCAAACTTATCCATTAAACGGATGTGCATTAGTGCCTGAGTCTTAGCATCACTAAGGGCGCTATGTTCTAGCTTATTTTCCGGCCAGCTCACAGATTCGTCCTTATTAAACCAGTCCAGCATTGAGCGAAGGCATCTTGTATTGCGGTAATGCCACGGTACTATAGGAAACAGACCTCTGATTATGTCTAGGTCGAAACCCATAGAGATAACTTTGGGCTGAGACTTGTAATAGTCTTCACCAACATTTTTAGGCCAGTCCTGCACAGATAATCCAACATCCTGTGTCCAAAATTCGTAGAAATCATCCAGACCCTCTTCCAGGTAAAGGAACTCGCGGCTGTTTGTTAGTGCTCTACGCGCATCATCGGACTGATTCATCCACCAGTGAATAGTGTTAGCTGATGGTAGCCTACCCAGTTTAAACTGTTCGTCTAAATCGAAGAAAACTTCGAATTCTGAGAAAATTCCACAGGTATAGCTGTAGGCTACTGCTCCCAAACTAACTACAGGGCAATTTGAAGGATTTAGACTGAGAGTCTCAAGATCAATAGACACATAAGTGTTGTTCACCGTCATTTTCCTATTAAATAAGAGTATGGTTACAATGCTTGCTACTACTCTATTTTGCTCTTGTATTTGTACTAAGAGGGCGTGGTCAGCATTTGACCACGCCCTCTTACTGTTATCTACTTATGATTGTTGTTAAGCCTTACTAGCCTCACTGGCTTTCTTAAGCTCCACTAGACGTGAGCGGAGAACTTTCGTGGTCTTAGGGTGAGCGGGAAGATTATCACGCAGGAAGCGGAGTTCTTTACGGGAGAATGAATTCCGACTCTTAATAGAGTTAAGGGCTGACACATCATCCTGACTCTTCATTTTTTCAAAGAATGCCATAAAGTTCGGACTCATGCCATTAGCAGACGTGGCTCCTGCTTTAATTGCCTGAGTTTGGTCACTATTGAACACCTCAGTAGGCGTCGTGTTTCCGCTATTAATCTGGTTATCATTGATAATGTCAACTTTAGCGTCGCTAATCTTACGCGCTGAGCCTTGCTCTTTAACGTGATTGGCAAGTTTAGCAAGCCGCTGCTGTTCTTCTTTTGAACCGTCTTCTTTGAGAATAAGACCTGCGGTCTTTTCGTCAATTAAGGTAACCAAGCCCTCAACTACTGCGTTGCGGAACTCAGTTGATTCCATGAGACGACGTTTAGTGAAGCGTGCTGTGGCATTTTGTGGTAGCCAGGATTGCGCAACACGAAGGAGCTCCGCCTTACCCTGAGCGTTGGGGATATTAATTAGAAGTTCACCTTCTAGCTGATGAACACTTCGAGCAGCTGAGTTTAGAATCCATACAGAACCCTTGTCACCGGAAGCTTCTAGTTCATCAATTGATAATTCACGAATTGCCATGATAAATTCCTCTACTGTTGTACCTGATAGTCAGGCGAGTTGTTTTGTTAGGTTAAGAGGAAGGGTAGGAGGTCTATGCCTCTAGGGTGCGGGGTTGAGTTTGGTTAGGTTTAGTCCCCGCTTAGCAAATCTACGCAATCTCTTCCTTTAGGGCAAAAGAGATTGATCTCGTTAGTGTACCTAGGGTTTCATTAGATAT
>CBJLZK010000101.1:0-4203 GCA_966427515.1 uncultured bacterium
ACTGCCTGTGTTGATGGTGGTAGTTGGTGTGTTGCTTGCAAGTAACTGTTCGTGCAGGTTTGGGGCAACAGGATGTCACCGTTAAGGTTGCCGTTAATATTAACGGTGCCCACAAATGACTGTCCCGCCGAGATCATCGAGTTGATCATATTAACGACATTGGCTATCGCCGTGGCGCTACCGCTAGTTGCGTTCCCGGCGTTAGTGTTGCTATTAACAGTAGCATTGCCACTGGCGGCAGCAAGGTTGATGTTATTGGTAATAGAGCCAGAATCGGCGACGTTTACCTTGGTGGTGCCATTAGCTTGGGTGACGGGCAAGCTACTTGTGTAGTTCGAAGGGTTAAGGAGTAGGTCCCCTGTAACGTCACCATTAATGTTGGCCGTAAACGTTGTAGGAGTTGCACCATTTGGAAAACTCCATGATGACTGCAATAAGTTGACCACGTTTGCCGTGGCGCTTGCATCACCACTGGTGGCTGAACCGCCACTAGTGTTGTTGCTCACCGCCGCATCCCCTGTAGTGGCAGTAGATTTGACAGTATTGCCAACGGTTGCCGATGCCGTACCATTATCAGTAGTTGTCGCAGTTACCTGGCCAGTGCCACCGTTCGGTACTTGGGCTTTTATGCCATTGGCTGTTCCCGTAGTCTTAGCTGCCGTTGGGCTGGTAGTAGTTGGTTGCTGTGGTGCGGGGGTAGGCTGCGCTACATATTTGCTTGATGATGGATCATAATGCCAACTACTTGTGTCCCAAGTCTTGGTGGTGGGATTGTAGGTATAAGCTGGTGATGTCTTTGGCTTCGTCTCGTGCGTTACAGGATCCCAAGTATAATAGTCGTTTTCCCAAAGCCCTGTAGCTTGGTTAAAGTGGTAGGTGCTGGCATCGGGCCCCTGGGGTTTGTTTGGGCCGGTTGTGACCGCACTCGTGCTTGTAGTTGCACTTGGTGTCGCAGCAAAGGTGACTACCGGAGAGAAGAGTAGTAGCACTATTGCCACAAGGCCAAGCGACACTCTTCCTGCGAATGATCTTATTGTTTGCATGGCAATGCTCCCTGATTACTGAATATAAATCTGGGTTAGAGCCCCTCTTGGCTAGAGGAAGGGGCTCTCCAGAAGTTCCCTATTGGTTAGTGAAGCTGAGGTTAACAGTAGTGCTACTGCTGTTAGAAGCGCTACCACTGGTAGCTGAACCGCCAGTAGTGTTGTTGCTAACAGTGGCGTTACCAGAGTGGGCAGCCTGTGTAGTGTTGTTAGTCAGGGTCACGTTGTTATTGTTGTTGATGCTCACATTTTGGGTCGCGCTTGAGGTGACATTAACGTGAGAGTTTGGACCAGTGTTGCTGATCGAGGTACTGCTAGGTGTGGTAGCAGCGGCAGTCGTGAGGCCTGCGCCCATACCTGCGCCACTGTTGTTAGTAACGTTCAAGGTAGCTGCAAGGGCACTGGTGTTGGCAGTGTTACCGCTAGTAGCGCCGCCGCCAGTGGTGTTGTTGGTAGTAGCAGCGCTACCACTAGTAGCTACTTGAGAGTTGTTGCTCATTACGTGTGCAGTATTGTTATTATTAACGTGGGCGGTGGTAGCAGTGTGGTCTGATACGTTGACGGTTGAGTTAGGCCCTGTCCCCGAGATATTGCCTGTCATAGCCGATACGCCAGCCGCACTGACGCCTACGCCCAGAACAGCCACTGCCAGTAGTCGTAGTAATTTCTTCATAATTACCTCCTGTTAAGTTAGATTTGTAATGATTTTGGGGCGCCACCCCAGCCCATAAGTCTTGCGTGAAAACTCATGGGCTGGACCGGCGCATCACTCAGCACCCGAACTGCTAGATGATTGGTAGCTGATGGAAGTGTTTGAGATATTGGAGCTGCCGGTGCTTTGATGCTGCACGCTAACATCCAATGTTCCCTGATTGTTACCGCCGTTGATGGTTTGGTGATATGACCCGTTGGCGGGCAAGGGGATGTCCTTGCCATTGACTGTTAGTGATGTGCCCTGGCTTTGGCCTGTCGCCTGGCTGGTGCCCCGTGGTGTTATGGGCTGCTCAGTTGCTGCAGGTTCGGGATCAATTAGGCTATATGGTGATTCATATGGCTTAGCTGTAGTCTTGACGCCAGTAGCGTCTAGAGCTAAAGGGGCATTTACCCACCACAATGAGTAAGCTCCAGCGCCAACCAGGGCAAGTACGCTGCATAAAAAAGCTGCGTTTCGCCATGAGGTGCGTGACTGGTTCGCAGCAATATACTTAGCCATGTGTTCTTGATGAGTTCCTCTATCGTAGTCGCTTTGTCCCATAGGTCTCCTCCACTAACAATTCAGTAATGCGTTCTACGTTTTGGTTTTGATGGCATAGTAATCGCACAAAACAGATACAACTATGAAATTTTTAACATTACCTTGATAATTAACCAAAAAAGGGGTGTTTTTATAGAAGAGATGTGCTATATTACTGGGCAGGGTAATGGTTGACTAGCTAACGTTGATAGCAATTGAGCTGGTCTAAGGAGTTAAGTTGTAGCAAAAGTATCAACACATTTTGCTTTACAACCCCTGTACTAACTGATATCATTACTTAGCAATTGAGTTTAGACAGAGTCACACAGATAAATCGTGGTTCAAGTGTAAACTCAAGCCCAAGAAATCAAAGGTGGTGTCTTGAGTTTTGCAACTTAAAAATTTGGCAAATTAGAGAAAAGAGCAAATAAGACAAACGGCTTATTGGTTGATACCAATAACCAGTCAATGCTTGAGAGTCATTTATGACTCATACGTAAAAAGTTACTCAAGCGCACACAACGGATGCCTTGACGTAAGATACCGATGAAGGACGCGAGGAGCTGCGATAAGCTTCGGGGAGCTGCTAACTAAGCTTTGAACCGAAGATTTCCGAATGGGGCAACCCGGTTGGAGTCATGTCCAATCACGTTTATCTGAATATATAGGATAAATCGAAGGTAACCGCCTGAACTGAAACATCTTAGTAGGGCGAGGAAGAGAAAGTAAACAACGATTCCGGTAGTAGTGGCGAGCGAATCCGGAAAAGCCCAAACCTTTTAGGTTTCCGCCTAGCAATAGGACGGATAAGTTGGTAGACGAATATCTAAAAGGGGTTGTGACCTAACAAACAACCAGTACGGAGCCCTGGTGCAAACCAGAATTCCGTATTGGAGGCAGGAGCTACCATTATCCTGCATAAGGTAAGAAATTAGCGAGGCGAGTAGAAGCTTTTGGAAAGAAGCGCCAAAGACAGTGATAGCCTGGTATACGAAGTTTCGCTAACCTTATATTTGTTTTGTCGAGTAGATCGGGACACGTGAAACCCTGATTGAAGCTGGGGGGTCCACCCTCCAAGGCTAAATATATCTTACGATCGATAGTGTACTAGTACCGCGAGGGAAAGGTTAAAAGAACCCCGGAAGGGGAGTGAAATAGAACCTGAAATTGTGTGCGTACAAGGAGTCGGAGCCCTTCGGGGTGACGGCGTGCTTTTTGTAGAACGATCCAGCGAGTTATTTGCATGCGCAAGTCTAAGTCATCTGACGGAGACGTAGTGAAAGCGAGCCTGAATAGGGCGATTAGTGCATGTAAATAGACCCGAAACCAGGTGACCTAACCATGGGCAGGCTGAAGCGCAGGTAAAACTGCGTGGAGGGCCGAACCGTAGCGAGTTGCAACACGCCCGGATGACCTGTGGTTAGCGGTGAAATGCCAATCGAACTTGGAGATAGCTGGTTCTCCTCGAAATAGCTTTAGGGCTAGCGTGGTGTAGTAGCATGTTGGGGTAGAGCTCTGTTTCGGACTGGGGCCCGCGAGGGTACCCACCCTTGACAAACTACGAATACGACATGTGTAATCACTGCAGTTAGAACGTCGGGGCTAAGCTCGGCGCTCAAAAGGGAAACAGCCCAGACCATCATCTAAGGTCCCTAAGTCTATGCTAAGTGGGAAACGAGGTGAGATTTCTTAAACAACGAGGATGTTGGCTTAGAAGCAGCCATTCATTTAAAGAGTGCGTAACAGCTCACTCGTCAAGAGATCTTGCGCGGAAAATGTAACGGGGCTAAGCATAGCACCGAAGATATGGACTTCTAGTTTACTAGGAGTGGTAGAGGAGCGTTGTTATTGCATTGAAGTCGGACTGTGAGGTCTGGTGGAGCGGTAACAAGTGAGAATGCTGGAATGAGTAACCATAAGGCAGGT
>CBJLZK010000102.1:0-4159 GCA_966427515.1 uncultured bacterium
ACCGCGAAGGCAACATCGGCGAAGAAGTGAAGGTATTGGTGGACGACGCCCGTGAAATCACCGGCGAGCAAGCCCAGGCCTACCAGCCCACCGGCAAAAAGATGCACCCACCCGGTAACAAGCGTTCACCAGCCGCCGCGGTGACCATTAGCAAGGGCAAAGACCCCAACGAAAAGCCCCAAAAGAAACCAGTCGCAGCTGGTCCAGGCGCCGCATTGGCCAAGGACAGCAAGCCAGTCGCCGCCCCAGCCCCAGAGCGTATTTATATCCGATTGCATGACAGCAAAAACCAAGAGCTCTTGATGTCGCTCAAATCTACTATCGACCAAGCCAAGGGCGACACCGAAGTGGTGTTAGTTTTGGGTCCGACCGACAGCAAACAGATTATTAAGCTGCCTGCAAAGTGCACCAAAGCTGCTTTAGGTACGCTCCAAGACCTCGTCGGCGAAGACAACGTCAAGGTCCAGTAATTACACTGGACCTCATTTTTATCTGTTAGGAACATAATTTTACAAAATAGAGTTGGAGCTACTATACACTCAGTGTATAGTTCAAAGCATGTCAGCAGCTTACGCACTTCTAGGAATACTTGGCAACGGCCCGAGCTATGGGTACGACCTCAAAAAAGATTACGACCAGTTTTATGGCCAAGAAAAGCCGTTAGCGTTTGGGCAAGTGTATTCCACGCTAGCCCGGCTTTTGCGTGACCAAAAGATTACGGTCAAAGAAGCAACTGCTCAAAGTGGCGGCCCGGAACGCAAGCAATACGCTATTACGGCAATGGGGCGCAAAGATCTGGAGCACTGGCTATCCCAACCGGAAACGCTTAACCCTAATGCCCAAACGGTATTATTCACTAAGGTAGTGACGGCAATTTTGCTAGACAAAGAGCCGCACGTATACCTGGATGCTCAGCGCGCTGCCCACATCGGTAGAATGCACGAGCTAACCAAGCAGCGCCGCGAAGGCGACTTGGCCCAGGCGCTACGGGCAGACTATGCCTTGTTCCACTTAGAAGCTGATTTGCGCTGGATCGATATGACAGCAGCAAGGTTAAAAACACTAACACAGGAGATTCGTGGTGAGCAGTAGGGAGCACATGCTACGCGCAGTAGATATCAAAAAGTCATTTGGGCTGACGCCAGCCCTGCAAGGTGCAAGCCTTGACGTGCAGGCCGGAGAAATCCTAGCAATTATGGGACCAAGTGGCTCGGGCAAGTCGACCTTGCTGCACTGCCTGGCCGGCATTTTTAGGCCAGACAGCGGGGAAGTATGGTTTGATGGCCAGCGTATTGACACGCTGAACGAGGAAGACCGGGCGCTCTTGCGCCGTACGGCTTTTGGCTTTGTGTTCCAGTTTGGGCAACTTATTCCCGAACTGACAGCTGTCGATAACGTGGCCATGTCACTGCTGCTAAACAAGGTAAATCGCAAGCAAGCATATGAGCGTGCCGAAACCTGGCTCAAGCGCCTAGGCCTTGATGGCATGGGTGCTCGCCGTTCTGGCGAGTTATCTGGTGGACAGGCACAGCGTGTGGCTTTGGCCCGGGCGCTGATTATGGAGCCAAAGGTGTTATTTGCCGATGAACCAACTGGTGCGTTGGACTCACTAACTGGTGAGCAAGTTATGGATATTATGGTCGACATCGCCAAAGAAGATGGCACGACGCTGGTGATCGTAACCCACGACCCACGCGTAGCTTCGTACGCCGACCACAACGTGACTGTCCGCGACGGCAAGGTTACGACAGCCCGCCAAGGCGTAGGGGTAGTTAAGTAATGTTTGGCTTGGGGTTAAGGTTGGCGCTCAATAGCGGGCGCGAGGCGCTGACGCGTTTGCTTTTGACCATGGTGTCGGTGTCTATTGGCGTGGCGATTCTGCTGGCAGTGCTGGCTGACTTCCATGCTTTTCAGGCGTCCAACAGCAAGCCCAACTGGGAAGAAACAGTAGCCTCCCAGAACATTCAGTCCAACGACAATGTGGAGCTATGGAACTACAGCAACGACATCTACAAAGGCCAGACGATTAAGCGTTTGGATATTGCTGCGCTAGGTCCTAATGCGCCGGTGCTGCCAGGCATTAGCAAACTCCCAGCTGCTGGACAATATTATGTGTCGCCAGCTTTGGACCGTTTGCTGCAAAAGACACCAGCTAACCAACTTGGTGAGCGATTCCAGGGCAAACAGTCGGGGATTATTGGCGACCAAGCATTGAACAGTCCCGATGATCTTGTGGTGTTTATTGGCAGGAGTGCCTCTGATCTGGCTCCGATGGTTAACACCATTAAAGTTAACAAGCTAAGTGTTGGGCCACAAAGCAGTGTCTGGACTGGATATTTTCGGTACGCCTTTGGTATTGGCGCAGTGGCCTTTGTATTCCCGATTGTTGTGTTGATTGGTGTGGCTACGCGTATGGCTGCCGAGCGGCGCGAGGAACGCTACGCAGCACTTCGCCTGATTGGTGCGAGTACCCGGCAAATTAGCGTTATTGCCTCGATCGATGCGATTGCTGGTGCTTTCTTGGGGGCTTTGTTGGGCATCGGTGTCTTTTTGGCACTGCGTTCGGCATGGGCGGATACGACCATCCTGAACAACAAGTTCTTTGCCTACGATGTCACGCCTACGGCCTTGGGCTATGCCAGCTTGTTGGTTGCAGTGCCTGTTATCTCGGCTGCGGCAGCGCTAATCTCGCTGCGGCGTATACGAATTTCGCCGCTCGGTGTAAGCCGCAAAGTTACGCCCAAGCCGCCACGTTTTTGGCGGGTCATCCCCTTGCTATTAGGCATTGCAATGTATGTAGTAGGTGTCCTAACCACGGATACCAAGAACATTGGTGCAATGACCTACCCCGGCTTGCTCGTGATTATGATCGGGCTTATTTACGGCGGCCCATGGCTTACTATGCAAGCGGCACGATTACTGTCCAAGACAACTCGTGGCACTTCTACGCTGCTAGCAGCCCGTCGCTTGGCAGACGACCCCAAAGCAGCTTTTCGGTCGGTGAGTGGACTAGTACTAGCTGTCTTTTTGGGAACAATGGTTGCAGGCCTTTTGCCAGTGGTGAACGCTACCATGAAAACTCCAAGCGCTAATGCCCTTAACAACGTGCTGTACGATAGCTTTACGTACGGCCCGGTTTGTGGCAACAGTGTTAACTGCACCGGGGGCAAAGCTCTCAAGATGCAACCAGATGGGTTCTTTACTGGCTTGTCGCCACAGTCTGGCGCTAAGCTAATCAGTGAGCTGCAAGCCTTCCCTGGTGTGGCAGTGGCGCCGGTTTATAAGAACCCACTCGTGCTGCCTCCTGGTAAAATTGGCCCAGACCAACCACCAGCGCAGAATAGTCCGCAGTCTTTCCCCTCCATCTTACCGTGCGGACCCCTGGCCAAGATCGCAGCTTTTGGTACTTGTGCCCACGGCGCGCAGTATGTGTACGCTGACGCGAGCAATCTGCAGAGTGATAACCCAACCTATAGCACCCAGGCATTTGTAGATGCCACTAACCCTGCAGCCCCAAGCGACACCACCCAATTGCGTATGGAGTCGATGCTCGTTAAGGTTAACGATGCCACTACATTGGAACAAGTCCGTACCTTCCTGGCTACACATGTAACCGACTCAGCATCTGGTGCAGCGCCACGTACGTTTGGTGAGGCTGTGCAGGCCCGGTCGGCACTGACGGCGACCATCCAACGCTTGTTCTTTGTGGCCATCGCCCTAACGCTGTTCGTGGCAGGCTGTAGCCTAGCCGTAGCTGTTGGCGGCGGCATAGTCGAGCGTAAGCGGCCATTTAGCTTGCTGCGCATTACCGGTGTGCAAATGAGTACTTTATACAAGGTTGTCATCCTGGAAGGAGCCTTGCCGCTCATTACTGCCATGGTCGTTGCAGCGGGTCTGGGCTATGGCATTAGCCTAGAGTCTGTAAGCAAGGTTGCCCCTAAGGGCACGCCGATACCAGGCCCAAGCACCAGTTACTACATAATCATGGGCGCAGGCTTGGTAGTGTCGTTGCTGGTAATCCTAGTAACCTTACCGATCTTACGGTATGTTACACAGCCAGATAATGCCAGGTTCGAATAAACTACACTGACGAACAAAAAGCGCTCCTTACCGGGAGCGTTTTTTGCTTTTCTTGTTAGAGCGCGGTTTGCCCTTTACT
>CBJLZK010000103.1:0-4144 GCA_966427515.1 uncultured bacterium
GCCACCTCGGCCTTCGAGATCGGCGTGGCGTCGCGGGTACAATACAACAGTACTTTCTCGCCTTCGTAGATCTTGCCATCATCATAAAGCTTCTTAAACGCCCACCACACAGACTCCATGAAGTTCTTGTCCATGGTCTTGTATGCACCCCTAAAGTCAACCCAGCGGCCAATGCGCTCAATGGTGTCTTCCCATAGCGAGCCAGTTTGCACCATGTTTTCGCGGCAAGTCGTAATATACTCTTCCAGTGAAATCTTGGTACCGATGTCACGCTTGTCCTGGATGCCTAGTTTCTTTTCGGTGAACACTTCGGCTGGCAGACCGTGACAGTCCCAACCCCAGACGCGCTCCACCCGCTTGCCCTTCATCGTCCAATAGCGGGGCACGACGTCCTTGGAGATCGAGCTAAGCAGCGTTCCGTGGTGCGGCACACCGGTAATAAACGGAGGCCCATCATAAAACACATAGGCGTTGTCTTTTGGCCGGCTGTCGACCGACTTTTCGAATGTTTCGTGGCGCTTCCAGTAATTCACGAGGTCTTTCTCGTATTCCAGAGCGCGACGGCGCGTACCTTTCTTGAATTTCATCTTTTCCTCCTTTAAAAGAAAAAGTCATCTCTTTTGTCTGTTGGAACCCGGTTATCCGGGCGGTACCATCCAACTTCCAAAAGAGATGACTCTTTATTGGCGCTTATTTTCAGCTGTTTCGGGCTGTCCCGTCGGGGTCTACTCTTGGCTTTGCAATTTCTTCCCGCTGCTTCGTGGTTGATATCCACTCATCTGTTAACACAGAACGCATTGTTGTTACATTAGTAACACTTTTCAGATTTTACCCCAGATCTTAAGAGTAAGCAAGATCTAGTTGTAAGCGTAGCCGGCGACTTCGTCCATCAATGGCAGTTGGGGGCCAACCCACATGTTCAGCATCCGGCCGTCGTCAGACAGGGCCATAATCGCTGGAAACTCCCAAATATCGTATAAGGCTGCGGTAGCGGCGCCGTCACGAGTATCAACACTCACTAGTTCTATCTTGTTACCAATGTCGTGCTGGTGCTCAAAATCCCGCACAAATGCCTCAACAGCAGTTGAGTGTTCTGAGTTAGGCCGGTAAAGCGCTAGCACTTTCATACGTACGGAGCTTACCACACGTTGCCTTAAGCTTCAATGAAAAGACGCCCTTTTAGCGGGCGTCTTTTACATGTGATCTAGCTACTTGTCGGCCTAGCTACAGCCAGTGGTTGAGCCACAGCTGGTGCAGACGTAGCAGCTACCTGAGCGCTGGGTTTGGTTGCCGCAGTTGTAGCAAAGCGGCGCGTTGCTGTCTGCTGTTGGCTTCTTGGCCTCAGCGACTACAGTTGGCTTTGGAGCAGATACTTCAGCGGCAGCTGCAGCTGGCTTGTCTGCCCTCTCGGTAGCTTCGACTAACTTCCCTTCGGTCGACTGGTCGTCGGTGAGCAAAGTAGTCTGCTCTTCGACTGGCATGTCATCGAATGATGCCAAGCCAAGTTCCAGGCGGTCATCAAAGCTCAAGTAGTCCAGAGCTAAGCGACGGAAGATGTAGTCAGTGATTGAGCTAGCGGTGCGGATGTCTGGGTCGTCAGTAATACCTGCGGGAGCAAAGCTGCTGCTCATCAGGGTCTTTACATAACTCTTCAGTGGAACACCGTATTGCAGGCCGTGGCTAATCGAGATAGCGAACGAGTCCATCAGGCCAGACAGAGTCGAACCCTGCTTGGAAACGTTGATAAACAGTTCACCCAAAGTACCGTCTTCGAACTCACCAACAGTGAAGAAGCCCTTAAGGTCGGCAATCTTGAATTCGTAGGTGCGGCCACTGCGGCGGCGAGGTAGCTCGCGGCGGACAGCACCCTTAACCACGATCCGGTCTGTGACTGTTTCGGCTACTGCGGCAGGCGTTGGAGCAGGAGCGGCGACGGCTGGAGCTGGTGCAGCTTGGGCAGCAACCGGAGCGTCTTCTTTCTTCTCTTCCTTCTTCTTGCCAGACAATGGTTGGGCAACCTTACAGTTGTCGCGATAGATAGCGATAGCCTTCAGGCCCATCTTCCAGGCGTCGATGTGCAGTTGCTCTACTTCTTCTACCGTAGCACTCTCTGGCATGTTAACAGTCTTAGAGATGGCACCAGAGATGAATGGCTGTACTGCAGACATCATTTTTACGTGGCCCAAGTAATGGATAGCGTTGTCACCAACCGCACAAGCAAAGACATCATAGTGTTCTTCCTTGAGATGGGGGGCGCCAACAACAGTGTTGTGCTCGTAAATGTACTTCACGATGTCATCAGCCTGGTCAGTGGTATAGCCCAGTGACTTCAGCGCACGAGGCACAGTCTGGTTAATGATAGCCATCGAGCCACCACCTACCAAGTTCTTGTGCTTCACCAGCGCAAAGTCAGGCTCAATACCGGTAGTATCACAGTCCATCATCAAGCCAATGGTACCGGTCGGAGCCAATACGCTAGCCTGTGAGTTGCGGACACCATAGACCTCACCCAATTCAACGGCTTCGTCCCAAGCAGTAGTTGCAGCACTCAAAAGGTCTTCTGCTACCATGCTGGCATCAATCTGGGAAACCTCGTCACGGTGCTGGCGCAAAACCTTTAGCATACCTTCGCGATCCTTGCGGTAACCAGCAAATGGACCAACACGCTTAGCCAGCTTGGCGCTTGTGGCGTAGGCGTGGCCAGTCATAAGGGCAGTAATAGCTGCAGCCTGGGCGCGGCCTTCTGCAGAGTCGTAGGGCAAGCCCTGGGCCATCAATAGTGCACCAAGGTTAGCGTAACCAAGGCCAAGTTCGCGGTAAGCCTTAGCGTTCTTGGTAATGCGCTCTGTTGGGTATTCAGAGTAGCCTACCAAGATTTCCTGGGCGGTAAAGACCAGCTCGACAGTGTGCTTGAAAGCTTCGATGTCGAAGGTGTTGTCGGCGCGCAGATACTTAAGCAAGTTAATCGAGGCCAGGTTACATGCTGAGTTATCAAGGTGCATGTATTCAGAACAAGGGTTACTACCGTTAATACGGCCAGCGTTTGGTGCAGTGTGCCACTTGTTAATGGTGGTGTCGAACTGCATACCAGGGTCGGCACATTCCCAAGCAGCTTCAGAGATCTCGCGGAATAGGTCGCGGGCACGCATAGTCTTGACGACCTTGCCGTCCTTAACAGCTTTCAGATCCCAATCTTCGTCGTTCACAACGGCCTTCATAAAGTCATCTGTTACGCGGACTGAGTTGTTGGCGTTCTGGTACTGCACACTAAAGGCGTCAGCACCGTTAAGGCTCATGTCAAAGCCATTTGCCTGCAGCACGCGGGACTTACGCTCTTCGATAGCCTTACACCAAATAAAGGTTTCTACGTCTGGATGGTCAGCGTTCAAGATAACCATCTTGGCTGCACGACGGGTCTTACCGCCGCTGGCGATAGAACCTGCAGATGAGTCGGCGCCACGCATGAAGCTCACAGGGCCAGAAGCACGACCAGCACTCTTGCCAAGGCTCTCGTAGGATGAACGGATGGGGCTGAGGTTCAAACCAGCACCAGAGCCACCCTTGAAGATCATACCTTCTTCGTAGTACCAGTTAAGAATTGATTGCATGGTGTCTTCGACGCCCAAGATGAAACAAGCACTTGCCTGTTGTGCACGCTCGGGAGCGCCAATGTTAAACCATACTGGTGAGTTAAATGCAGCGCGTTGCGTTGCAAGAATGTACTTAAGCTCTTCGCGGAAGTCTTCGGCCTCAGTTTCGGTCTCGAAGTAACCTTCCTGGATACCCTGACGAGTCACCGTATCAACGACACGGTCAATCAGGTGTTTGAGCGAAGCTTCGCGCTCAGGTGTGCCAGGAGTACCGCAGAAGTACTTCTGAGCCACGATGTTAATAGCGTTTAGTGACCAACCCTCTGGAAACTCAACGCCCCTTTGTTCGAATACTGGCTTGCCAGTACCCGGGTTCATAATAATGGAGTCTTGCTTAACCCACTTCAGTTGGTCGTAGGCCTTGCTTTTTGGCTGGGTGAAAAATCGCCCAACCGAAAGACTGGTTGTTTGTCCCATATACCCTCACTCTTATCCCCGGCTCACCACCAGGGTCCCTCTTAAATTGTTTTTTTGATTATTTGTTTAGAGTCTTT
>CBJLZK010000104.1:0-4130 GCA_966427515.1 uncultured bacterium
CAAAGGCAGACCTACTAACCGCCTGGAACTTCTGACAGCAATGAACAAGCTTGAGCATGAGCATGCCCACGACGCTTTAAGCGATGTAGAGGCTACGATTGCTGTGGCTCGCCTAATTAGGAACAAGCAAGAGAAACTATTTGAGTTCTTGCTGAGCATGCGCGACAAACGCAAAGTTGCCGAGCTGGTTACGGGCAAGCAGCCTTTTATATACACCAGCGGCAAGTACTCCAGCGAATTCGAGAAAACTACAGTAGCCTACACTATTTGCGACCATCCGGGCCGTAATGGCGGGGCTGCGTTTGTGTATGACTTGCGTTACGATCCAGCCCAGTACAAAGACAAAACGCCTGAGCAATTGGTGGAACTGTGGAAATGGAAGAAGGACCCAGACGAACCACGCTTGCCAGTAAAAACATTGATGTATAACCGTTGCCCGGCAGTGGCGCCGCTTGGCGTGCTCGACGAAGCTAGCCAAAAGCGGCTCAAAATTGACATGCCCCAAATTAAACAGCACCTCGAAACACTACGTCAGATGCATGACTTAGAAGACCGTTTGTGCAAAGCCTGGGAAATCATGGAAAGCGGCCGTGAGCAAACGGCACTGGTAAGTACCGACCAAGATGTAGACGGCAAGATTTATGACGGATTTTTTGCTACCGAGGATAAGTCCAAGATGAGCGTCGTGCGTGCAGCCGCCCCCGAAGAACTTGGTGGCCTGGGCCTGCAGTTTAAGGACCAGCGTTTGACTGCCTTGTTGCCTTTGTACAAAGCCCGTAACTATTCCAAGCAATTAACCAGCGAAGAACGTGAAACTTGGGAAAACTTTCGCAAACAAAAACTCCTGGGCGGCGGGCAACATAGCCGGATGGCTAAGTTCTTTACCCGTCTCCAGGAGTTAGCGGCGACACCTGGCCTCACCGAGCACCAACGGTATCTGCTCGAAGAGCTCCGGTTGTACGCCGAAAGCATTATGCCTGAATTTGACGCCTAGTCAGCAGGTATAAGCTTGCTACAATCAGCCAGTCGCGAAAAATATGCAACCGGTGGCCAATCCAGATAAGCATTGCAAACGTCGTAATACTGACGCTTACAATCCATAGCAGGAAAGTGATTTGTATTTGGGTGCCCGGAATTAGACCGAGCACAATCAGGTCTGACATGCTCGTCCCCTCATTTAATTGTTAATAAGAAAACTTACTAGTAGTTTTACACATACTAGCGACAGCGTCAAATATATTTTTATACTGCTAATGCTTACCGTTGTTTGCGGAGTTTTTGGTAGGCTTTTTGCGCATGTTTTATTAGCTTTTTGAGCTGCAAAATTAACCAATCACGCACTCGTTCTGCAACTGCAAATTCGGTAGCAAGTACGGCAAAACCCAAAAAGATTGCTGCCCATCCTGGCCCTGGCAAAACCAGCATGGCAATGCCGGCCACGACTATGCTTGATCCGACCATAAAAACCAGCGGTTTACGGATGGTACGCGGAATGTGGCGCCATAGTGCCTTGAATGGGTCCATATCAACATTATACAGATAGGGGACTGGAATATTTGTTGGTTTTTCCGTATAATAGACCAGTTGATGGCTGAGAAAATCGTTGTTAAGGGAGCACGCGAGCACAATCTCAAAAATATTGATGTTGAATTACCTCGCAATAAGCTTGTCGTCATCACCGGTCTTTCCGGATCAGGCAAGTCTAGCTTAGCTTTTGACACGATTTATGCCGAAGGCCAGCGCCGCTACGTAGAGAGCCTCAGTAGCTACGCCCGCCAATTCTTGGGGCTTATGGAAAAGCCCGATGTCGACCAAATCGACGGCCTCTCGCCAGCGATTTCTATCGACCAAAAATCTACGAGCCGCAACCCACGCAGTACCGTGGCGACGGTTACTGAGATTTATGACTACTTGCGCTTGCTGTTTGCCCGTATTGGTATCCCGCACTGTCCGATTTGTGGCAAGCCTGTAACCCGCCAAACTACTACCAACATTGTTGACCAAGTGGCCGGGCTGGAGCAGGGCGCCCGCCTGATGATTCTGGCTCCTGTAGTGACCGACAAAAAAGGTGCTTTTGAGCACATTCCGGAGCAGTACATGCGTGCCGGTTTTGCCCGCGCCCGCGTAGATGGTGTGGTATATGCCCTGGACGAGTTCCCCGAACTAGACAAGAACTACAAGCACACTATCGAAATTGTGATTGACCGTTTGGTAAATGACGAAGAGAGCCGTAGCCGCTTGGCCCAATCTGTGGAACAAGCCCTAGAAGCAGCAGACGGCAAAATACGCGTAGTGGACGCTGACAAGAACGAAGAGTACCAGTACAGCCTGATGTACGCTTGTATCGACCACCCTGATGTAGCAATTCCGGAACTTGAACCACGTACGTTTAGCTTTAACAGCCCGCATGGTGCCTGCCCAGTTTGTACAGGTTTGGGCTCTCGGCTGGAAGTTGACCCCGAGCTGGTGATCCCTAATGGTAGGCTGACGATTGCCGAAGGTGCCATCCGCCCGTTCAACCGTGTTAACGCCGACGCATGGTACATGAAGAAAATGCAGGCCGTAGCTGAGCGCTATGGCTTTAGCCTGCATGTGCCTACCGGCCAGCTTAGCCAAGAAAACCTGAACCGTATTTTGTACGGCACCGGCAACGAAAAATACCGCGTCAGTTTAGGCGGTGGCAGGGCTTTTGATACCACTTACGAAGGTGTGATCCCAAACCTTGAACGCCGCCACAAAGAAACTGACAGCGACTTTATCCGCAACGACATCGAAAAGTTCATGCAAGAAAAGCCTTGCTACGCCTGTAAGGGTCGCCGCCTTAAGCCAGAAGTACTGGCCATTACCGTTGCCGGACAATCGATTATGGACATCTGTGAACTTTCGATCGACGACGCTCTCGACTTTTTTGAACACATCGACTTTACCGAAAAAGAAATGCACATTGCCCACCAGATCCTCAAGGAAATTGGTGCCCGCCTGGGCTTTTTGCGCGACGTTGGCTTGAACTACCTGACCTTGCTGCGCAGCGCTACCACCTTGTCTGGTGGTGAAGCCCAGCGTATCCGTCTGGCAACCCAGATTGGCTCTGGTTTGCAGGGTGTGCTGTATGTTCTGGACGAGCCAAGTATTGGCTTGCACCAGCGTGATAACGACCGCCTGATCGCTACACTCAAGCACCTGCGCGACCTCGGCAATACGGTCTTGGTAGTGGAGCACGACGAAGACACTATCCGCACCGCAGATTATTTGCTGGATATCGGCCCTGGTGCCGGTGTGCATGGTGGCCATGTGGTTGCCAGCGGTACACCGAGCGAAGTCGCCAAAAACCCTGCCAGCATTACTGGCCAGTACTTGGAAGGCGTCAAAAAGATTCCTGTGCCAAAGAAGCGCCGCGAAGGCAATGGCAAGCAACTGGTGATCAAGGGTGCCCGCGAAAACAACCTGCGTGATGTGGACGTCGAAATTCCATTGGGCAAATTGGTAGTAGTAAGTGGCGTATCCGGTTCGGGTAAATCCAGCCTGATCAACGACATTCTGGCCAAAGAACTCCAAGCCCGCCTGATGCGTGCCAACACCGTACCTGGCCGCCACGACGACATCGAGGGCATCAAGGAGCTCGACAAAGCCATTATTATCGACCAGTCACCAATCGGCCGTACGCCTCGTTCCAACCCTGCCACATACACTGGTTTGTTTACTCCTATCCGTGAGCTGTTTGCCAGCACCCCAGAAGCCAAATTGCGTGGCTATAGTGCCGGCCGCTTTAGCTTTAACGTCCGTGGTGGCCGCTGCGAAAACTGTGCCGGTGACGGGATTATCAAGATCGAAATGCACTTCTTGCCAGACGTGTATGTGCCTTGTGAAGTTTGTCATGGCAAGCGCTACAACCGCGAAGCCCTAGAAATCCACTACAAGGGCAAAACCATTAGCGATGTGCTAAGCATGAACTGCGAAGAAGCTTTGGCATTCTTCGAGAACATCCCATCGATTGCCCGCAAATTACAAACGATGGTAGACGTAGGTTTGGGCTACATCTCGCTAGGCCAGCCAGCTACTACTTTGTCTGGTGGTGAAGCTCAGCGCATTAAGCTAGCTACCGAACTGTCACGCCGCCCAACCGGCCGTAC
>CBJLZK010000105.1:0-4077 GCA_966427515.1 uncultured bacterium
TACTTACCTCACCATCGTACTCTGCCAGCTTGCCAACATTATGCAACGCCGTACCAGGGCTGGGTTCTTTAGCCGCTACCAGTTCCATAACATACAGTTCTGGCTGGCCATGGCTTTGTCCGTCTTTTGCGTTATCAACATAATCTACAACCCATGGGTCGCGCCGTACTTTAAGGCTGGCGCCCTCAGCCTTTCCGATTGGCTTTACGCTTTTGCTGCGGCAGGCATCTTTATTCTAATCAGGGAGTTCCAAAGGTATACAAACAAGCACCACCGTAAGGCAGTGCTTGCATTGCATAAAAAAGTTACTACAGCTCAGGCAAGTAATTAGTAGGTGCTTCGGCTGCACCGTAAAAAGCAAACGGCGCTTCGGTTACTGCTGCCCATAGCTGGTCACCAGTAGACCAATGCCACCATTCGGTGGGATTGCACACCAGGCCGCTCTCGCCTTCTGGTAGCAAAGCTCCCCGCATAGCCCAATAGAATACTCGCCGGTTACGCTGGGCTTCTTGATCACGCGCTGAAAGCCTATCACGGCCCTCAAAATAATCCGGGTAGGCTGTTGCGCCTGTAGCGCCGTCCTCGTGACCCATATTGACCATGCTGCGCGCATGGTACCCCAGACCAGGGTTAACGTAACGCAAAGTCACATCGACAGCACCACCTGTTGCATGCGGCGGAGGCGTCACACCTTGTCTGAACGGTGCAGCGATCATCTGGTTACGCCGAATCATAACGTCGGCTTCATCCAAATCAGGCTGCTGTTTACGGATAAGTTTTGGAAAGACCGTGTCATACAGATGCGCTTGGGTTTCGCGGGAACGCAGCCCTTCTTCGACGTACAATTCCACCTGCCCGCCAAATAACTTGGTTACGATATCGGATTGTTGTAGAGCTAAATTAATATCAGCTAGCTTCTCGACCAATCTTTTGCGCAAAAAGACAGTAGGGTTGACTTCGGCTAATGGCTCGCCCGTTGCAGGATTAGGCCGTGAATAGTAAGCCTGCCCTGCAATGCCATAGTCGGCAATGGCGACCATGGACTCCTGAGCCCGGTCTGTCCCCATATACAGAGGATATTCACGATAGTTCTGCTTCCGGCTCAAGGCTACGCCTTGGGTCGGAATGGAGCGGCATAACACCACCTCCAGACCATGCTCAGGGTGTGTCACTATGCCCTTCTTTCAGGGCTTACCTGCCTCAGCGCAGCGTCCAAGCGAGCCATTGAGTCAATGTACGACTTGGTTTCCTGCAATAGCTGCCCTGGCGTGCGCTTGACGCCACCATAGGCAGCATCATAACCAATCGTTTCTATTTGTGCGCCCAGTGGCAAAGAAAGCGACCCGAGTGCATCAACGTTTTGGAACGGCTTGTAAAAAGCGTTGGTCGAAACCAGTACGTCAGCATCAGCAAGTTCACTGCCAAAGTATTCGCGCATAAATGTATAAGTATCGACTGTGTTAGGACGTGGTTTGCCCACTGGAGCGGGTGCATCAAACACAGTTACGGCAGGGCCACCAGGCACTTCGTACACACGTAACCTGGCCTCGCCGGTGTGGTCATAACCAACTTCCTTGGGCCTGTCTTCCTCGAAACGTTCCTGGCCAAATACCTTGACGGCAGCGCCACACATCAAATCGAATTCAGTCACTGCCTCTGGGGCGTATTCTTGGACCTTGGCACGCTCAGCGTCATTGACAGGGCGGTTACTACCTAGAAGCACCACATTCCCAAGTTGTATACCCTGCTCTTGGATATAGCGCGTGCGGTCCCAAGGCGATTTATTAGCACCACCCGTAACAATACCGAAATCATACTCCGGCAACACCGGGTGCGATGAGGCAACCAAACCAAGTCCGCCGGCATTGCGAAAGATTGCGCGGCCCTGCTCCGAAGCCGGGTCGCTTAATTCGCTATCCCAATCCACAGCTTGGCGCTCGACGCCTTTACGGAAGTCCCAGTACTGAGCAGCTACGTTTTGGAGTGCACCCAGGCGGCCTTCGCCTTCTGGCAACTCAGCGCCAAACATCCCCGCCAAACGGTCAAATGCTGGGTCTTGGACTTTGTAGTCTAATTCGGTTTGTAAACCTAGTGCACGAGCCTGAAGCACTTCGTCTGCAGGATCAACGGCAACATGAAAACTAGAAAGATACTCTGACATAATTCCCTTTCTTTGGAAAGTCTTTTACGTCAGTGTATTATTATCATTTTTACTACACTTTCAAGGTGTTGGACGGTCATCTGTGAACAATATATTCACAAAAAGCACAAAATATGCTAGATTAAAGGGTATGGATGTCCAACTCCTAGAAGACATTGGCCTTACAAAATCGCAAGCAGAAGCCTACCAGGCCCTGATTGCCCTTGGGCGTTCCACTGCCCCGGCACTCTCCGAAAAGATCCAAGAAAGCCGCTCCAACACATACAAATTGCTCGATAAACTTACCGAATTAGGCCTCGCCACCAAAGATGACAGCGGTCCAAAAGTGATTTACACCCCCAATAGCCCCGCAGCCCTAGAACAGGTCGTTGGACGTCAAGCCGCCCAGGTCCACAGCCGCGAGCGTAAGCTCGGCGCCGCTATGCCTGATTTGCTCAATTTCTTCTTTACCCATTCAGACATGCCAAGTATCCGTTATTTCCAAGGCAAAGAAGGCATCGAGCAAATTTTTGCAGACATGCTCAAAACTGGGCAGACAATCTACCTGCTGCGCTCGCCTGCAGACGTAAAGTTCTATGATGAACAATTTTTTGCACTCTTCCGCAAAAAGCGTGCCAAATTAGGTATCAAAACATACGCTCTCACCCCTGATGTGACGTCGGCTGTACACGACGCAGAGGCCGACCTAAAAAACCAGTTCTTTAGGACCTGGATCAAACCCAACAGTTATACCGCCAACGTAGAATGGGATATTTATGGCGACAAAATCGCGCTCATCTCGTACGGCAACGAAGCCATTGGCACCATCATAGAAAGTCCTCAGATGGCCGAGAGCTTCCGGCAAGTCTTTTACATGCTATTAGGGGCGAACGCTGCGAGCAGCCAACGGCCCAGCGCAAATAGCAGCGACCTGTCGTAGGGGCGTGCGGCGTGACTCGGTGCTAATAATGGCTTCTTGGGCTACACCAGCAAAAAAATCAGCGTGGCCGTGGTGAGCGTTAAAATAGTGCGTCACATGGTTCAGGCCCGTGCGCTCGCCGCGTTGTTGGCTACGTAAGTGGTTGCCCCATGCTAACAGACGGCCAATTTTGGTACTCGTCCAGTCGTCATTGCCTAGCACCGAGCCCACATCAAGCGACAATGTACCTTGCTCTTGCGATGGATCCCGACGTACACCTTCCTTGTGGCGGTCAGTAGGATGCACACCCTCACGGTCAAGACGAATGCTAATGCGGTCATCTTCTTTGGTCCTTCGAGTACTCTTGCCGACTTTGAGTAGGCGATCGGCAGGCAGCTCAGCGTCAACAACAAAACTTATAGAGGCTTCTACGCCTTCAGTAGGCCGGCCATATTCCATAGCACTGTCATACGCAAAACCACCACGAGGCCGTATGTAAAGGCTTGCCTGCTTGCCCTGCGCAGGGTCATAAAATCGATACAGCCGGTAATCGTTAGCACGGGTAACCTTAGTTACTGGCGTTACAATCGTCGACGGTGAGCCTACAACGTTCTGCAAAGCCTCCATACTAGCGTGGAGCCTGCTTAAAAGCACCAAAGGCTCACAACCTTCTAGTTTCAGATCAAGTGCGTTAGCATTGTTGCCTAACGGCAGTTTGGCGGCAGTATGCCCGCCGTTCTGTACGTGTTCGCGTACTGCAAAGATTGAGCTTGCAACAAGCTCACGGGCGCCCTTGGCGACCGACTCTGAAAATTGTGCGGGGAAAACCTTGCCCAATCCTTGGGCGGCGTCATAAAGATCATTAAGGACATCGACATACGCACCGACTTCGGGCTGGTTGGACTGCAAAAAGTCTACGATTTGCCTACGGTGGTCATCACCATAATCAATCAAGCGGCTCAAGCGCCCACGGCGCTGTAGGTCAGCTGCTTGTTGCTCTTGAATAGTCACCGACTTC
>CBJLZK010000106.1:0-4004 GCA_966427515.1 uncultured bacterium
GTGTGAGGTGCTAGCTGCGAGGCTACCGGTCGTAACTACTTCCGTCCCTTGACTCTTGCTATTTTGGTCGGAACCAAAGTCAAATACATATTTTGTAATCGTAGCATTGCTGACGCTTGCCTTAGCTTCTAGCTTTGCCAGAATTGCACCAGTAGAGTCTGGCACACCTGCGGTGAGTGTCAGTGACGTACATTCAAGCACTGCTTTTGGTGGTTGTGGTACTGAGATGTGAGCAGTACAGCTTACGGAGCCAGGAGCGGTCGCAAAAATAGAGTTAGCTACGCCGCTCACCGTAACACCCATGGTGTAGGAGCCGGGCGCATAAACTTGGCTATTGCTAGAAGCAGCTAAGCTATTGGTAGCAACAGTTTGTGAACCATGGCCGCTACCAAGGTCAAAAACGTAGTTTGTAACAAGTGCATTATTTGCTCCGGCGTGTGCCTCTAGGGTGTACGTCGTATCACCCTTACTATCAACAGCACCCTTCAGAAGGTTTAGGCCATTACAAGTCAAGTTGCCCACTACTGGTGGCGTAGGGGTTGCTTTGCCTGCATTGCCACACGGAGTCTCAACAAAGAAGACCATCTTACCATTCTGCATGTAAACAATTGCGGGGACAGAATTGTAGTATTCGTAGGTGGTCACAGGACGAGAGTAAACGCTGCCTTCTACATGGCTAAAGCCTGGGCGGCCTTGGCCAAAGCGGGCAGTAATCACAGCGCCGGTACCTACAACATGGCCGTTAACTGTTACTTTGCCATCTTTGGTGACGGTACCAAGGACGGTGTTGGTAGTGTTCATGCTATTTACGGTTGCACTTGACGCGCCCATCCACGTGCTATAGACACTCTTGAGATCATTGTTATGACCATCAGATCCATTAGCGTATAAGCTTTGGAATGAACGGATATAATCGGCGTCAGATGAGCCGCTTAGGCCATTACAGACAATATTAAGTACGCAGTCTGATTGTGCGTGCACGGGGGCTTGCTTACCAATTAAGTTGGTTGAGGCAGTTGCAAGCAGTGCAAATAGCATTGTCAGTGCAGCCACGGTAATACGCCGTCGCGTAAATATAGAACGAAACATAGCTTCTCTCCCTAGAATTATTACTACTATACACTAAAATATGTAAATAGTCAAAGCTATAATACAAACCGTTCGATCACCCTAGCCCACCCGTCGTGTTCGACGTCATCGGTTACTACTCCAGCCAGATGCTTCAGGTCCTCGCTAGCGTTCCCCATGGCGATCGCCAAGCCAAGTGGCAGGACGGCTTCTAAAAGTGGCCCGTCATTATTACCATCGCCAATTGCAATTGTTTGCTCGGGTTCAATCTGTGCATGGTGCATTAACTGTTGAGCTCCCAGTTTCTTTGAAACCCCAGCCGCACAAATTTGCAGGCTATCGATACCATTTTTGCCTGCAGGCATAAGATGGTAATTAAGGGCGCCCTCAGCCTTCATTGATTCAAGATAAGTCTTAATCTGAGCGCTTGCATCACTAGTAAGTTCAGCAAATAGTGATGGAGCGTCGGCCAAGCCGTGTAGGTCAATGTCGCCCGGCTGTTCCCATAGGTATTGATCGGGCCTGCAGGCGACTCCAGACAGGTGGTGACCTATTGTACCCAAAGTGTCCTGCAATACACCCGCCGCGAGCCATTGTCGTTCTTCGTACTTGCCTGTCGCAATGTTAAAGAGTGATGCACCGTTATCGAGTGAAGCAAAACCGCTTGTCATGCCAAGGCGAGCCAATATACCACGCGTGAGTGGTAGGGATCGCGAGGTTATGGGCAAAATAGCCGCACCCTTTTCTTCTGCGGCTTTAACAGCCCCTATGTTATCTGGCGCGATGGTGAATTCATAGCCATCCGGAATGATAAGCGTATAGTCGAGGTCCGTTAAGACACCTTTAACATTACCCCTGCGGGGGACTTCATTGATATGCACGTACATAATAAGACGCCTATTATATAACAATTCGTATTGGTGTGCAGCAATGTCAGTGCTGAACACCAAGTAGGGTCATTATTCTAAAGTTGGCAGTACTAACCGTCCCGCCTTAATGACGCTGTCAAAGATGAAGTTGTATATTCTTGGTAATGACTACAAAGGCATTACCGTCGACGCTAAATGTAGTATTAATCTCGAAACCTAATTTCCTAACCAATTCCAGGTGGGTGCTGCAGAGTAGGTCAAGGTAATGGTTTGGCCAGGTCCGACCGTCACCATACCTGAAGTAACGCCAGTTGTTGTGCCCGCAATGGCGATGGCTGATACAGTCCCGCCAGTTATATATACTGAAGCCGAAACCCCAAACTTGTTGGTATACGCAGTACCGCTCGCTGGCATAGCCGGCGTTGCTAAGGCGCCGACAGGGTTGTAGCCAACATTGCCAAATATAGTATTTGTCGACCCTGTATTCTGGGTTAAGGTGCCGCTGGTTCCTGCGCTTAGCTGGTTACCGTAGATAAGATTGCCCGTATACGGTCCGCCACCCTCAGCAATAGCGTAGGTAAAATGCGCGGCGCCGTTAGTAAGGTCAAAAATGTTGCCGGTAATAGTCGTGTTACTTGCACCAACTCGAATACCTTCAACAGAACCTACGCTTGAGGGGTTGCCGATTTGGTTGCCGACAATAATAGTATTCGGTGCCGTTACGCGAATCGCCTGGTAGCGTGTTTGATCGAAGCGATTGGCCTCAATGCGGGTAGGACCGGAGTTCTCGCATTGGATTGCCGCAGTTGTGTATGTTCCGCTAGAACCAATAACGTTACCGAGAACGAGCGTGTAACCAGCCACTAGCCTTATTAAATACCCCGAACTACTTTGCGAACTAAAAAGAGGTTGCGGTGCAGCCGTAGTGGCATTAGCTTGCAGAATATTGTTACTGACGATAAAACATTCTTCACAAAAATTAGCAAGGATCCCAGCTGACCCATTGATTATGCGGCAGCCACGTACGTCTATTGCGTAACTCAAGTTCGTTATATCGCCGTCAAGACAGATACCAAAATTAAGGCAGCCAGTGATATTAAGGTCGCGGATGTAGCTGTAGCGCGCACCATAGAAGTGCACTCCGTTACCCTTACCGGTAACGTTAGAAAGCATTTGTGTACAGTCAAGTGTCATGCCTTCAACGCCAATAAAGTTCCGTATATACCCAGAGGCGCCGGATGAGGCCGGCAAGCCGGTAGCGATTACATCAAAAGTGGCATTTGTGACAGGTTTAATTGTGGTACTGCCTTTGCCATCTCCCTTTAGGATGATATTATCGGCGTTTATGACAATGCCAGAGCCAATTGAGTAGGTACCTACAGGTAAATAGACAACACCACCACCGGCCGTTGCGGCCGCTGCAATGGCCGCGTTTATAGCAGGGGCATCATCGTGGCTGCCGTCGCCTAATGCGCCGTAGCTGCGTACATTGAACCACGACGTAATCCCCGGGAGCAGCCCCGTTGTCGATCCAGTGCCGCCTTGTGCCAGGGGAAGCGGAGCAGCAAGATGGGTACTGGTAATAGTCGGTGACGTCCCAGTGCCCCCTAAATCCCCGCTAAGCTGGACGAATCCTGGTGCTGATGTGCTGGCAAGCACGTGGCTTCCATCTGTATTGTGGCCGGCAAGGAGATAGTCATTGAGGACGGTTCCCCAATCATTAGTATCACCACCGACAGTTGGCAATCTACTAGTCATATATGCAGTATACCCTTATGCTTATACGAGTCCAATGACTATATCAACTGGCCAAGCAAGGATTCCTCAACATGCCACTGGCATATCTCGCCCTGCTCCTGCCGACGCTTTGCGTGGCACCCGACGGTACGAACCTGGATCCGAACAAAAGAAAAGAGCATATGCCGTATGGTGTATGCTCTTTTCTTTGGCTGAGCATCGTAGACAATATTAGAACCCAATACTTAGCTAGCGCCTAGAGTAATCAATAGCATGTAGATGACGAATAGTGGAACCATCGCTAGCTGGTACGGATATAACTTTGTGCGG
>CBJLZK010000107.1:0-3965 GCA_966427515.1 uncultured bacterium
ATTGGATAATAATTTCGCCAATGGTCTCAACAGTGGAGAAGTGGTCATCGCCACTTGAGCCTCAGCTGAACTGAGTGGAAATTGTGAGATATTCTCAATACTGGCTGTGCGTGGTGAGCACACTGCACTACCACCTTTCGGTACAGTAGTCTCTTTGGCTGAGATTGGTTCACGTGGCGGCACAGCTAAGGCTTCAGGTGGAAAGGCGGACCAAGACGGCGGTGGAAAGTGCATCTGACGAGTGCCGATGCTGCCGATACTGACCCAATGCCATCGCCTGCACCCGAAACAGTTAATAGCGAGCCTGCAGCGCCCGAACTCGACACCTCGTCGGCAGACGCCCAAGGCGGCCTGGAGCCCGAGACGCCAGTTACGCCATCGATGTCAGATGCAGCGCCAACAGAGGCTACTCCAACTGCGGATATGTCTACGCCCGCGCCAGAGGCAGCTCCTGCTCCTACCGAACCCGCTCCAAGTATGGCAGCGACTGAGGCTCCAGCTCCCTCGGTTACGCCTGGTGTAATTGGTTCCACCCCTGATGTTAGTAGCCAGACTGCTGCTCCTGCAGCTGCTGTTGCTACTGCCGCGGCAGCCCGCGGCGACAAAAAGACCATTATTATTTTGGTCGCCGTAGCGATAGTCTTGATTGTCGCCATCGCTGTGCTTTACTTCATGTAAAAGTAATCGGATTTTCTAGAGACCCACTGTGTGTTACAGGGGTCTCTAGCGTATAATAGAACCTATGCAAGTTATCGTTGATTCAATGCTCACCCAGTATGAACGTGCTGGGGAGGGTAAGGTTGTGTTGTTGCTACATGGTTGGGGCGACAGCGCAACCGGACTGAGGGCGTTGACTCAGTCGTTGGCTAAGGATTATGACGTAATCGCGCTGAGCCTGCCAGGCTTTGGCGGTACTGCCGCGCCCAAAGAAGCGTGGGGCCTTAATGAGTACATTGTCTTTGTTGAACACTTCCTTGACAAGATAGACGCCAAAAAAATATGGGCTGTAGTTGGGCACTCCAACGGTGGCGCGATTACTATCCGCGGTGTTGCCGAGGGGCACTTTCATCCTGAGCGGGTAGTGCTTTTGGGCAGTGCTGGTATCCGTAATGTCTACAAGGGCCGTAAGCGCATACTCCGTATTATGGCCAAAACAGGTAAAGTGCTCACTATGCCGCTGCCAAAGCCGGTCAAGAATAAGTTGCGCCGTAAAGCATACAAGACGATCGGATCAGACATGTTTGTGGCTGAGCACCTACAAGAAACTTTTAAGCGGGTGGTAACTGATGATGTACAAGCTGATGCGCCACAGCTGACGCAGCCAGTTTTGCTGGTGTACGGCGAGGACGACGAACAAACGCCAGTTTGGTACGGCGAGCTCTTTCATGAGCTTATGCCTGATTCAACATTGACAGTGCTGCCCGGCGCAGGCCACTTTGTGCATCTTGACCGCCCTGACGCTGTCACTGGTGCTATTAAGGAGTTCTTGCAATGATCCGAAACCTGCTGAGTTTGTATTGGTGGCGTTACCCTAGCGCCCTGGTCTACATGCTGCAAAGTACCGAATATCAGGCTAAGCCATATTTGGTGTGGTATTGGCAGACTACTAACTTCTCTAAAGTCACCTACCGGCGTGAGCTTGAACGTACCCGGGCGGCAAAGATGCTTTTGTGGGCCTTGCGTCTGGGCATGCTGCTCGAAATCGCTGTAGGAATTTTACTGATCGCACTTTGGCACTGGCGTGATTTTGCTGGTGGTTGGCAATTCGGCTTGGCTTTGATCTTAGCGTATCCCATTATATGGGCACATTTGGCGGTGCTGCCATTGATGCTCGGGCGCTGGCTTATCGTCAAGCCCAAGCAGCGCAGGGTCATTAGGCACTCCGAGAAGATCTTTAGTAGACACAAGGGTGTCATCCTGGCTATCGTAGGCAGTTATGGCAAGACTAGTATGAAGGAACTGCTCCTAACGGTCCTGAGCGCCGGCAAAAAGGTAGCAGCTACGCCCGCAAACAAGAACGTTGCTATCTCGCATGCTTATTTTGCCCGCAAGTTAGAAGGCGACGAAGATGTCGTGATTATCGAATATGGCGAAGGTGGCCCTGGCGACGTTGAGCGCTTTGCGCGGGTGACACACCCCTCACATGCCATTATTACGGGGGTAGCGCCAGCTCACCTGGACCACTACAAGACGGTGGAGAGGGCCGCCGAAGACATTTTTTCGGTTACCAAGTTCGTAAAATCCAAGCAAGTATATGTAAATGGCGAATCGCCGATTGTCGCCAAGCAGATCAAGGGCAAACGCTACGAAATCTATGACCAGCACGGGACGCTTGGCTGGAAGGTGAGCGCCATAGACATTAGCCTGTCGGGTACCAGCTTTACGCTCACTAAGGGCAGCCGCAAGCTGCATCTGCACAGTGGCTTGCTCGGCAGGCACCAAATCGGGCCACTGACTATTGCTGCGGCCTTGGGGGCTGCGTTTGGCCTGACCGACCAAGAGATCAAAGATGGCGTAGCCCAGACCACTCCGTTTGAGCACCGCATGCAGCCGTATCCTCTTAATGGCGCATGGATTATCGATGATACATACAATGGCAACATCGAAGGCATCCGTGCCGGCACAGCCCTCCTAAAGGAGTTGCCAGCCAAGCGTAAGATATACGTTACACCCGGGCTGGTAGACCAAGGCAAAGAGGCCAATAAGATCCACGAAGAAATGGGCGGCCTTATCGCTGCCGCAGATCCTGACATTGTAGTGCTTATGGAGAACTCGGCTTCTACGGCAATCCTGCGTGGCCTGCGCGACGCTGGCTACCAAAAAGAAGTAATCATCGAAGATGACCCACTGGGCTTTTATGTAAACCTACAAGCCTTTGTGGCTGCAGGTGA
Organism: uncultured bacterium; assembly: GCA_966427515.1. Classification (GTDB taxonomy): domain Bacteria; phylum Patescibacteriota; class Saccharimonadia; order Saccharimonadales; family UBA4665; genus JARIHD01. The sequence goes on from CBJLZK010000107.1 coordinate 2,892, forward strand.
CATAGTACTGATGCAGAATGACTGGACAGACAACTACGCCTAAGTGCCCCAGATGATATACTGATAACATGAAGAAACCTACAGTTGCCGTTGTTTTCGGCTCGCGTTCAACGGAGCATGATGTCTCCATCGTTACGGCTCTGTCAGCCATTATTAAGCCTTTGGAAATGTCCAAAAAATATGACGTTGTGGCAGTCTACATTGCTAAGGATGGCCGTTGGTTTATGGGTGATATATTCAAGAACATTGCCACCTATCAAAAGAACCTTGACGCTACGTTAACCAAGGAAACGCCGCTATCTGTCCGCCTAGGTAAGGGTTTGACCTTGATCAAGGCTGGCCGTTTTAAGCCAACTGAAACCCAAGTAGACGTGGTCTTTCCGGCTACGCACGGAACCCATGGTGAAGATGGAGAGCTGATGGCGATCTGCGAGATGGCGGGCGTAGCCTACGTAGGCTGTGATGTCGAATCAAGCGTTATTGCTATGGACAAAGTGCTCGCCAAGCAGACAGCTGAGGCGCACGGCATTACGACACCAAAATATGTGGCCTTTAGTAAGCTAGCCTACGAAGCCGACCCTAAGCAGTGGCAGAATGCCGCCGGTAAGCTGCATTACCCTGTATTTGTTAAGCCTGCACACTTAGGCTCGAGTATTGGTATTACCCGTGTAGCCAACCAAAAAGACCTGGCTAACGCCATCGAAGTAGCATTACACTACGACACCAAAGCGCTTGTAGAAGAAGGCGTCCAAAACCTAGTAGAAGTAACCCTACCGATTCTGGGTAACGAAAATCCTCAACCAGCTTTACTGGAGGAGCCACTTCTAAAGAGTGAAGACTTCTTTGATTTTGAAACCAAGTATATGCAAGGCGGCAAGGGCAAGGGGAAGGGCGGTGCCAAGAGCGGCAAGCAAGGAGCCCAGGGCTATAGCCGTATTCCTGCCGAATTGCCCAAGGACCTGTACAAACAGGCCGAAGAGGCTGGTCTTGCGGTATACCGGGCTTTGGGCTGCGAAGGCACTGCGCGTGTTGACATGCTCGTAGACACTAAGGCCAAAAAAGTATTTTTTAACG
>CBJLZK010000108.1:0-3941 GCA_966427515.1 uncultured bacterium
GACAACGAAGACCTCATGAACAATTTGCGCCAAGAACTGCGCCGTGCTGTCCAGCAGCGCTTTAAGCGTGTTGACCTCGACCGCTTTAAGGCTGAGCTTAAAGACCACGTTACGCACTTCCTATTCGACCAAACCCAGCGTAGCCCAATCGTTATTCCTGTAGTGAATGTAATCGGCGGCAAGGGTGATGTTAAGGTCGCCAGCGGGGGCCGAACTAAGACCGGCGAAGAAATCGCTGCCGAACAAGAGCGCCGCTTCAAAGAAATGCGCGCCCGCTTGTTAGGCCAAGACGCCCGCGTCGACTAATGGCCGAGGCAGCCAAGCCCGAGCTAAATCCGAATGACCCGTTCCTTTTTGAGGAGTGCGTCACACACGTCGGTACCTTTGCAATGACCCATGGCCGTCCAATGGTGGCGCGCCAAGAAGCAGGTGAGTGGCGTTATTATCCTACAGCCGGTGGTGAATCCGCAGATGCGATGGTATGCCTGGCCGAAGTTGACGATACGAGTGCTCATGAACCGCAGTTGCGGTACGTGGTGGCTCACTCTGGGACAGGTACCCAAAAGTCAGGCTATCTTGCCGAACTTACTTGGCAGGTCGAGGTGCTGCCGGCCGAAGACGTGGACGCCGAATGGCACATGCCAACTGAGGATACACTGCGCTTCTATGCAGATTATCGGGTGGTGCGGGAACGCTTTATCAGGGATCCGACGGGTGCAAGGCACCTTGTTAGGGGTGAACAGCTTGATGATGAGCAACTTGCCACGCTGCGCAAGGAGCTTTTGACTCTACGGACTATCTAGTTTTTTACAAAATAGTTGACAAAAACGCTAATGCTTGGTATAGTGTACGTAGGCTAAAGAAAACAAAAAACAATGTTTCAAAGGCCAAAGACCCATCAAGAACAAATATAACCAAAATAGTTATAAAAGTTCTTAACCAAACATCAAAAATAGACCTGAAAGGCAATGACCAAAAGTCAAAAACCTAAAGGTCTATTTTTATTGGTAATGAGGTGGGGCTAGAGCAGGTTGGTATCCAGAAAGCTCTGCCTATAGTGCAGGAACGAAGCGATACAAGTTCCTATGGAGCGGAGTGACTTTCTGGACAGTAAGCTGCTCTAGCGTAAGCTTTATTGACAATAGTTGTAAAATTTGCTATAATAACACTTGTCAATGAGTCATCTGTTGACACAAAATTCTAACAGATGTAACCTCTTGAAAAACGTGATAAACTAAAACAGTTATGGCAAAGAGAAAACAAACAAGAAAGAAAGCACCAGCACCAGAACCTCGCGAGATCTCGCCGTTTTGGCTATTAACAGGGGCGGTACTGCTCTTTGTGGTGGCTCTGTTTGTGTTGCTCGGTGGTTTTGGTACCGGCGGCCCATTGCCTAAGGCACTCTTTACTGGTGGCTACGCCGTCTTTGGCTGGGCAGCCTATTTGCTGCCAGTTATCTTGGTGTACTGGGGCGTATACAAATTTAGTGCCGAGAACCATCGTATGCCAATGGCACGCTTACTCAGTACTCTTAGCATCATGATCTTTACGGCGAGTTGGCTGTTTACAATGTCCGCACAAAAGCAACCTGACGGCAGTTGGCAACATGGTCATGGTGGGGCAGTGGGCGGCTTGTTTGGCGGTATGGCGCTGAGCGCACTCGACAAGTTCCCAGCATCAATTATGTTCATTGTCTTCATTACGCTGGCAGTGTTCTTTGCCTTTGGCATTAACCCGATCGTACTCAAGAACCTTAGTAGGATCTTTACCCGGCCACAATCCAAAGATACAGACCTTGGTGACCTAAAGGCCAAGGCCGAAGCACATGCCTTTAAGCTCAATGAGGGTGTGCCAGTCGAACATGGCCAAAAGGAACTTAAGCCCCGCTTTAGCGGCCTAAAGAACAGCGCCGAAAAGATGCCTGCTGCCCAGGCCGTTGATAACCACGAGGCCTTGACGATGGCTAGTGATCCCAACTGGGAATTCCCAGGCGTGGCTTTGCTGGACCAAAAGCAAGACAAGGCTGATGCTGGTGACGTGGGCGCCAACGCCCAAACCATCCGTGATACCTTTGCCAACTTTAATATCGACGTAGAGATGGAAGGCGCCAACGTCGGCCCTCGTGTTACGCAGTACACCCTAAAGCCGCCAACAGGCGTTAAGCTTACCAAGATTACTGCCCTAGAGAACAACCTGGCTTTGGACCTTGCCGCACATTCTATTCGTATGGAAGCGCCTATCCCCGGCAAGCGCGCCGTGGGTATCGAAGTGCCAAACGTCAAATCTGCCATAGTGCGCCTGAGCTCGATTTTTCAGTCACGTGAATGGACCGACCTGAAGGGTCCTTTGGGCTTTGCTTTAGGCAAGGACATTACCGGTAAGCCCGTCGTGGCCGATCTAGCCAAGATGCCTCACCTTTTGGTGGCTGGTCAGACTGGTTCTGGTAAGTCAGTGATGATTAACGACATCCTAACAAGCCTCTTGTACCGCAGCAGTCCAAGTGACCTTAAGCTGATCTTGGTCGACCCTAAGCAGGTCGAATTAACGCCATATAACGATATCCCACACCTGTTGACACCAGTGATCAATGAGCCCGAAAAATGTATTAGCGCCCTTAAGTGGGCTGTAGCCGAAATGGAGCGCCGCCTGCGTACCATGGCTGAGGTTGGTAAGCGCAACATTGGCGAATACAATAACCTCAAGCAAGAAGAAGGTATGCCGTACATTGTGATCGTTATCGACGAGTTGGCCGACCTGATGATGATGGCCGCCCGCGACGTCGAAGCTTTGATTGTCCGCTTGGCCCAGAAGGCTCGTGCTGCTGGTATCCATTTGGTGCTGGCCACCCAGCGTCCATCGGTTGACGTTATTACTGGTCTGATTAAGGCTAACGTGCCAGCTCGTATCGCCTTTACGGTAGCCAGTCAGGTCGACTCGCGTACCATCATCGACCAAATGGGTGCCGAAAAGCTCCTAGGTATGGGTGACATGCTGCTTTTGACTTCTGATATGCCAAAGCCTAAGCGCGTCCAGGGTGCCTTTATTAGTGACGAAGAAACTGCTAAGGTAACTGACTTTATCCGTATGCAGCGTCCGCCAGAATACAATGACGAGATTATTAGCCAGCCCGTCCAATTGGGTAAGGGCAGCAATGTCATGGACATGGTCAGCGGTGGCGGTGATGGTGGCGACGACATGTGGCAGGATGCCATCCGTGTGGTCATTGAAGGCAAGAAAGCCAGCACGAGCCTGCTGCAGCGCCGTTTGCGTATCGGCTACGGCCGTGCCGCACGTTTGATCGAAGAAATGGAAGAGCAGGGGATTATCGGGCCAGCAGATGGTGCCCGGCCACGTGAAGTCTTAGTTAGCTCACTCGACGAAGTCTTTGGCAGCGCTGCCGGCGATGCCGAACCTGCCGTAGCCGACAATCCCTTAGTCCAAGGCTAATACGGGCTAACTGCCCGCTGGTGATATTTCTCATATTGTCCGCTATCTAACATTGTTTATTATTAGCTTAAGCACCATTGATGCTTAAAGACAAAGACCATGTTAGCAGGAGCAGAATTCACCCCAATTGACCTGATAAGTGGGTTACCGCTCCTTATTGCGCCCGATGACCGGGCGCTTTTTATACTGCATGGCCTGGAGCCGGCAGTTGATCCAAAGACAGGCCAAGTACTGGCGGACTGGAATCATAACTTTCATCCCGCCGCTCAGGTTTTGGCGGGTGGTGATGGTGCGGCCGCGGTCCGCAACGCACGGATGCAGTATGTGCTGCGTTCAACACACAATGAGTATCATGCCGCTTATTATGGGCCACCACTGCCTACTAAACCCTCGGAACGCTTTAGGACGGCAGTATTATGTGCCGCAGGCTATATCCCAATGCAAGCTATCCAATTTGGTACCGATGGACCGTCACTTGTTGACCGTTCGCCGAT
>CBJLZK010000109.1:0-3882 GCA_966427515.1 uncultured bacterium
GTGGTGAAGTCGCCGAAAACTCCGAGCGTAAATGGCTCGCCGACGACGAAGAAGGTACTTCTTCTAGCTATGTCCTGATTTATGGCAACAAGATTGCCACTATTTCGATCGCGGCCGACGACACACCTTATGGCGTGGTCATAGAGGACGCTGGCGCAGCCTCAATGCAGCGCCTACTCTTCGAACAGCTCTGGTCACGCCTGTAACTAAAACGACGAGTCAAAGAAGCTTTTGCCTGTCTTGAGGGCTTCTAGATACATTTTAACGGGTGGGAATAATGGCTCTGGCAACTTGTCGATTTCGAACCATTGCCAATCTGTAGTTTCTCTTGGAGCGCTGTTAGTAGGCTCGCCTTCTACCCAGTCAGCTACAAAGCTGACGTCCACATAGTGTTTGGGTTTAAATTCTGTAAAGTTCATGACGCCCAGGTGCCTGACATTGGTAACTTTGAGGGCCTCGCCGCCTTCTTCACGAAGTTCACGAAGCGCGCCATCCATCAGTGATTCACCAAGTTCTAAGTGGCCGCCTCCACTGCCCCAGTAGCCAGGGCCATGGCTACCTTTGCGTTGATGCAACATGATGTACTCTTTGCCGTTTTCTTTTTTGATAACGATAACGCCGACGCCGACTTTAGGAATAGGTTGGTTCATGTATCTACTATAACAAAAAAGGCTGCCACTTACGGTCAGTATTGGTGGTATCATAGATGCATTAGATAGGGGGTGACGATGGACCAGACAAAAATAGAGTCGCTATTCCAGGGCCAGGTGATTTTTCCGGGTAGTCCTGACTACGACAAGTTACGCCAAGTATTCTACGGCGGTATCGACAAAAAGCCGGCAGTTATCGTGCGGGTAGCAAACGCTGAGGATATTAAACAAGCTATCTTACTTGCCAAGCAAGAGCAGCTCGAGCTGGCCATCAGGAGCGGCGGCCACAGCGTTGCAGGCTACTGCACCACTGACGGCGGTTTGGTTATCGACCTTGGCGATATGAAACAGCTCGATATCGACCCCAGCACGAATACCGCCTGGGCAGAGACTGGCCTAACAGCAGGTGAGCTAACAAACCAGTTGGATAGCCACAACTTAGTATTGGGCTTTGGTGACACGGGATCAGTCGGCATTGGCGGCATTACGCTTGGCGGTGGCGTTGGTTTTTTGGCACGTAAGTTTGGCTTGGCCATCGATAATTTATTAGCGGCCGAGATCGTTACTGCAGATGGAGAAATCCTGCAAGTTGACACCCAAAACCACCCCGACCTCTTTTGGGCACTCAAAGGGGGTGGCGGCAACTTTGGCGTCGTTACTAAGTTCAAATACCAACTGCACCAACTTGGTGAATGTTATGGCGGCATGCTGATGTTGCCAACCACACCAGAGGTAATAACAGGGTTTATAGAGCTCGCCACTAAGGCACCAGAGGAACTATCTGCCATTGTAAATATTATGCCAGCCTTTCCCTTGCCTTTTATCCCCCAGGAATACCACGGCAAGCTTTCGATGATGATCCTGATGGTCTACGCTGGTGACCCCGCCGAAGGCGAAAAAGTTATTGCACCTATAAAAGCCCTTGCTAAACCATACGCAGATATGACCAAACCGATGCGCTACAAAGACATCTTCTTCCCCGAAGACTCCAACTATCACCCCACCGCTGTTAGCTGGAATTTCCACCTGGACCATGTAGACCTGGACGTAGCCAAAACAGCCGTAGAGTGGCTGCAAAAATCAGATGCAAAAATGCGCGCATTGCAGCTGCGCGTGCTCGGTGGCGCCGTAGCTCGCGTCCCCGAGGAGGCAACAGCATACGCTCATCGCAAGCAGGCTATTATGGGCAATATCGCCGTCTTCTACGAAACAGAGGCAGACAAGGGTGAGCGGCAGGCTTGGATGGCGGGCTTTGCCGCTGCTCTAGACCAGGGGGACCCGGCTGCATATGTGGGCTTTTTGGGGCCTACAGAGCAAGACCGTCTATTGAGTGTTTACCCACAGGCAACACTAGACAAACTAAAGGCTGTCAAAAAACAGTACGACCCAGACAATCTGTTCAGGCTAAACTACAATATTCAGCCCTAACTAGCTTTTATAAGCCACGAAAAAAGCCCTCGCTGCGGAGGGCTTTTTGCTTTGGTGCAGGGAGAGGGATTCGAACCCCCGAACTCGGAGAGGGCTGATTTACAGTCAGCTGTGTTTGACCGCTTCACTATCCCTGCGTAGTGTTGACTGGTACATTATACCAGATGTATTTGGAGCCGCCTGTCGGATTCGAACCGACGACCCTCAGTTTACAAAACTGATGCTCTAACCAGCTGAGCTAAGGCGGCAGTATTACTTGCGTTCAACAGATGTAATTCTACCAAAATACGCAGTTTTCGGCAACAGTAGAATGTGTTCTACTAAACCACGACCCGGCGGGCTGGGCGCATCATGCGCTTGGGCTTGCCTGCTGGCACGATTAACTTCTTGAGACGCTGGGCGATCATATCGGCCTCTGGGTCCATGCCGCGATCTTGGTAGGCCTTGTGCAAGAGTGTTAGCGTCTCTTTGTTTGGCTCTAGCTCTACGGCTTTTTCTAGGGCTTGGAACATTAGTTTTTCGTTGCCAAGTTTTTCTTGGACCTTGGCGTAGGCTACGTGGCGGGCAGCAAGACCATCTTCTAGCTTGAGGGCTTGTTCAAAGGCGATAGCGGCCTTTTGGTAGTTCTCTGTTTCATAGTAAATAAGACCTAGGTTGTGCAAGCTTGAAGGCGTAGCTTCGATACTGCTGGCGATTTCAAAACAATCGATAGCGTCACGGTATTCCTTTTGCTTGGCATACAGGATACCCAGACGGTTGTAGGCAGCGGCGTTGCGCTCATCGATCTTTAGGATCGTAAGCAGAGCTTTTTCGGCACGCAAGAAACGGTTTTCACGCATCCCCTGGTGGGCGATGTCCCAAAGCTTACCTAACCGATCACCGATCTTGCGCGAGGCCGAGCCCATCTCGTCGTCGTGCACTTTTGTGTTGTGAAAAGCGAGTAAACCGAATACCGCTACGATTGCTAACTCAAACATATTCGTTTTCCATTATAGCAGACACCTCCACGGTTCCGCATTAAATATGTAACATCAGATTACTTAAGACGAGTTTGGGATTTGCACTATTATTTAAGGCGTTCAGTGCATCGGTAGAAACCTTAAGCATGTGGTGCCATTGCTTGATTTTGCTGGTATCGTCGCGCTTAGCTGCTTGGTCCAGGCCAGTCTGGGCAATGTGCTGCAAAGCCTCCAGCATGTAGCGGGCAGCATCCTTTTGTTTGCTCAGGCCTTCCACCATAGCCAGGCGCTCAAAGGTCTGCTTTTGGAGTACTGCCTTGGCATCTGCGACACCAGATAGCAATGGGTGTGTCTCGTCACCAGATAGCAAAGCCGACATTAGTCCAGGCAAGCCACCGCTCAAAAAGAATGCTTGGTTAATGGTGGCGTCGTCTTTGCCTGCCTTGCCAAAGTACTCGCGTAGCGCTTCTTCGGTGGGAGCGTAGATGGGAATGCTTTGCAGGCGCGACAAAATGGTCGGCAATAATGCCCGCGGATTGTCGACGGTTAGGACCATTAAGGTATCTGCAGGTGGTTCCTCTAGAAGCTTTAGGTATGCGTTCTGAGCTTCAGTAGTCAGCCCTTCGGCATGTTCGATGATCACAGCGCGCCGGTATGGCTGTTCGCCAATGGTCTTTAGCTGCAAAAACCGCTGCAAGTTACGGATAGCTTCAATCGAAATCGAGTCCTTTTCGGGGCTAATAACCGTAAAGTATGGGTGTTGGTCTAACTTGCCATCGCTAAGGCCCAAAACTGACATAATAATTTCTTTTGCTAGGCTAGTCTTGCCGGTGCCATTGCTGCCC
>CBJLZK010000110.1:0-3856 GCA_966427515.1 uncultured bacterium
CTTGTCGGTGCTCGTAGTAGTTTGGGCAAAGGGGTTAGGCAAAGGATAGCCAGATGTCGTGTGGTAAGCAGTAGAAGCCCCAGCCGCTGTTGCAACAGCAAAGTGGTTGGCACCGTTTTCAGCCATGGCAATCCAATAGCTTGTACCCGATGTAATCGAGACGCCCGAGAACGAAATCGTGTTCCAACCCACCACGGCAGTCGTTGCGCTGCTGCTGCCAAGCAATGCGCCCGGTGCGCCACTACTGTCTGCGTATATACCGACTTGGATCAAACGGTTGCCAGGCGTTGCGTCAAGCGACGTAATGTACACCGACTCCGAGCTTACCGTACCACTAGCCGTGGCCGTAAACTTGGTAGCCTGCGCACCGTTGGAGTTAAAGTCATTACCAGCTTCTTGGGTTGTGTCACCTTGGGTAAAGGTGCCGTTGGCGCTGGCAGCACTAGAAATCTTTAGCTTGCTGTCACTGGCATCGATACCCATAAAGAATTCCTGGCTGGTAGTTTGCAGGTCGATGCCGGTATCACCTGTACCACCTTGGTGCAGCAATAGAGGCAGCGCGTTGATATTGGTGTTGTTGAACTCAGCATCAATCGTACGTGACGGTGCATTCGTGCCCACTCCAATCCTGCCATTGGAGGTATCGACATCGAAAGTCGGCGTTGTGCTACCCGATGACTGGACCTGGAAAGCTGTCGCACTGTTATTTGGTGTCTTTAATAATGTCGACCCGTACATATTAATAGCGGTATTCGTCGCTGCTGCTGAGTTACCCAGTGTAATCGTCGGCGCATTAGTAGTACCGATCAGAATACTGCCCTTTGTGCCTGTTGCCGTACCCACGTCGATCTGAACATTACCACTGTTGGCAGTAGTTCCGGCAGCGCTGCCTGACTGTAGTATGACATTACCAGATGCATAGCCACCGGCACCACCTGCAACCGAACCACTCTCTAGGTACAAGATACCTGAGCCACCATTACCGCTAGTCACATTACCAGAGCGGACCATGACACCATCTGTTGAACCAGAACCGATATCTATCGTCTGAACATTTGCAAGGTTATTTGTTCCGTTCCAGCTAAAGCCAATGGCATCGCTCTCGCCGGGGTTAAAGACGGCAATGGTTGGCTGGTGAGTGGTTGTGCGAGCATCCAATAAACTAAGTACCCGTGCCGTAGCATTGGCCGATGATGGCAAACCCATGGCAATAATTTGCCCAAACGCACCGGGGTCATACACTGGAACGTTGATCTTTGTGGCCACACTTGAGCCCTGTGGTGTCGTAAAATTGGTTGTACCGGTGCCATTTAAGGTGATAGCTCCGACGTTATTAACGCTGAACACATTGGTTGCACTGGTGCCGTTCCAGGTCTGGGCGTCAAATAAATCAGCTGTCTGGCCACTAGCACCCTGCAACACACCCGTTACCGAACCAGTAGCAGCCGAGCGGATATTAAAGTTTGCGTTTGTCTGTACTGTAGTGCCGTTTTGGATGTAGCTGGCAGCGGTACCAGTCGCAAAGCCACAGGCTGAACTACTCTGCAAACAGATAGTTCCGGTAGCATTTGGCAGAGTAATAGTGTTGGTCGTTGGGCTTGTAGGCGCAATTAGGGTTATTGTCCCACTGGCCGCGGTCGCGCCATTGAATAATATCGCACCCGTACTCGTACCTGTTGTACCAAGTGTTAGGGAGTTAGCACCGGTAAAGGTACCTGTCGAACCCTGGATACTGTTTGCAGTCGTAATGGTGCCAAAACCAGTCGCAATCGAGCCCACGTTTAAGGCACCCACCTTAGTTAAGTTACTGTACGTCTGTGTCGAGTCCAGGCCAGCATTTTGCAGCAAGCCGGAGCCGTTAATAATTGCGTTGCCGTTCACCTTTAGGACGTTGGTGTAACCGGTGCCCGCAAAGTCCAGTGCGTTAAAGGTATTGCCGCCACCCGTACCCGTAGGGTTTACGAAGCGGAAGACAGATACGGAGTTAGCACCTGCCCCTCCCGTCTGGGCTGAAACAGAAATTTGTTCACCGTAAATTGCGACGTTACTAGAGCCCGAGTTGGTATTGTTGAAGGTCAGTGATTGGCCATAGCCAAGGTTGGTAGCCGTCGATAACGTCTGTGTAAATGTTCCCGTGCCCGCGGCCAGTGTAATAGACTTGTTCGCTGCGACGTTGATGTTTTGTGTGCCGATATCGCCAGTATTGCCTATGCTAAACACAGTAGTTGCGGTAGTGCCGTTCCATGTTTGGGCGTCAAACAAGTCCGCCGTCTGGCCATTAGCCCCTTGGATCAAACCACCAACCAAACCCGTAGCCGCCGACTGGATCGCAAAGTTGGCACCCGTCTGTAGTGAGGTGCCGTTTTGGATGTAGCTGCCACTACCGCTGGACATCGCAAAGCCACAAGCGGTGCTGCTCTGCAAACAAACAGTGCCCGAGGCGGCTGGCAAGTGGATAGTATTGTTGCCACTCGGCGTACCCGTGTCCAAAGTTGTGGTATTGGCGCCTGTGCCACCAATCAACGTACCGGCACGGAAGGCATAAGGCACAGCGGTCAGTAGCAAACGTGGGCTCATTTCACCGTCCCAGCTTGGCGTAACACTAGTGCCGCCGATGTTCATGCTCAAGTACAGCTGCTGGTCCCAGTTGATAGACGAGAAGGCGTTTACGCTGCCCAAGTTTACGGTCAGATAACCGTCTACGACGCGGACGGTATTACCGCTTGTACGGGTTTCGACCCATACACAGTTAGCGTCACCAGTACACGAACCTTGGGATGAACCAGATGAAGTTAAGGCCGTATACAGCTTAAATTCAACGTTATACTGGCCGTCGGGCACTACTGCGCCTGCGGCCGTTAACAAACGTGCTTGGAAGTTAATGGTACTGCTTGTAGCAGCCTGAACTTTATTGTTCTGGCCAAAAACTACCAAAAAGCTAGCCATCGTGGCGACTGCGAGAATCGCCACCAACGACAAACGTTTAACTGTTGTTGGTATTTTGGATTTTTGTTTAAACACTTTTGTTGAAATGTTTATTTTGCGTGCTGATTAATCTACTCAGCCGCACCTTATAATTATGGCCGTCCGACAAGTGTGGCTCAAGAGGTAATGAACTACAAAATTACACAGTCAAAAGCCCGCTATTTTTTGTTTTTTCCGCTTATGCTTGATGTTTTAATAACAACTAACGTTCTATAACACTAGTGCTTACCCTGCGAACAGATACAAAATGTTTTATAAACCAGAAACAAACGAAGACAAAAAAACAACGAGCCCTTTCGGACTCGTTAGTTTTTCCACAGGCTGCTGTGAGATTTTTAGGCGATCTTAGTGATCTTCAGCTGTGTGTGACGCTGACGGTGACCGCGAACCTTGTGTACGCGCTTCTTGGCCTTGTAGCGAATAGAGGTAACCTTGTCGGCCTTAACCTCATCAGCAACTACTTCGGCAGCCACCTTAACCTTGTCAACGTTTGGAGTACCAACGGTGACAGTGTCGCCATCAATGACCAACAAAGCTTCAAAAGAAACTTTCTTGTCGTCGTTGTGCAACAGCTCAACTTCAACAGTCTCGCCTTCAGTGACGATGTACTGTTTGCCGCCAGTAGCAATAACTGCTTTTTTCATCTTTAATACTCTCTTTACAAAGAATTTTAACTACCAATAGATCTTATCAGATTAACGCTAATCTGTAAAGTGTTAGTGCAGGCTCCAGCCTTAGGCCTTTTCGAGCGAAATCGTCAGTGGCGCACCGTCGACCACACAAGCTGTTTCGTGCATATATGTATGGTCAAAGACAACATCCGTGGCTAAGGTTTCGTCGGCGATGGTTTGCTGGTGCTCTTCGATGGCCT
>CBJLZK010000111.1:0-3833 GCA_966427515.1 uncultured bacterium
TGTGGCACATTACCAAGCTTGGCCGCGGCAAACCCAAGGCATAACATCGGTCAATCTGTTATAATTAACGCATTATGCAAACAATATATTCAGCGCTCATGAGCGTAATCCGGGATGTGTTTGATGTCGACGTCCAACCCGAGCTTACGCGCCCAGACGAACAGTTTGGAGATTATGCCACCAACGTCGCCATGCAACTTGCTGGCCGCCTGCGTCGTAATCCCCGTGAAGTCGCCGAAGAGTTGGTTGCTGCCCTCAAGGAAAAACTAGGTGACCAGGCCAAAGAAATTACCATTGCAGGCCCAGGCTTTGTGAATATCACCCTGAGTGATACTGCTTTGGGTGCAATGGTGCTAGAAGCGCCTGCAAGCAAACCTACTACATTCAAGGGCCAAGTAGTCGTGACCGAATACTCCGATCCTAACCCATTCAAGGTATTGCACGTTGGCCACCTATACACCAGCGTTGTCGGCGATGCCATCACCCGGCTGATCCAGGCTGCGGGCGGAGAGGTACACCCTGTAAACTTTGGTGGTGACGTCGGGCTGCATGTAGGTAAAACTATGTGGGCGATTGTGCAGGAGCTGGGGGGTGAACACCCAGACGCATTGACTGGCATGCCTCCAGAAAGCCATGCTGAATGGATGGCTAAATGCTACGTTGCTGGTACTCAGGCGTACGAAGATGACGAGACTGCCAAGGCCGAGATTATCGAAATGAACAAGCGCGTATACAAGCTGTTCGAAGACAACGACCATGAATCACCATTTGCACAAATCTACTGGACTTGCCGCGAGTGGAGCTACAACTACTTTGACGCATTTTATGACCGGATCGGTACGCACTTCGAGAAGTACTACCCCGAGAGTGTTACAACTCCGCTAGGTTTGCAGACCGTGCGCGAGCAACTCGACAAGGGCGTATACACCATGAGCGATGGCGCCGTCGTCTTCGAGGGTGACAAATATGGCCTGCACACCCGTGTGTTCATTAATTCCCACGGTCTGCCGACTTACGAGGCTAAGGACGTTGGCCTGATTATGAACAAGTGGAACGACTACCACTTTGACAGGTCAGTAGTTATTACAGGTAACGACATTACCGAGTACATGAAAGTTGTGCTCAAGAGTATTGAACAATTTGCGCCTGAACTTGCTGAGCGGACTACGCATTTAACGCACGGCAACGTCAAGCTGGCCGGCGGCGTAAAGATGAGCTCACGGAAGGGCAACTTCCTGCGTGCTGTTGACGTGCTAGAGATTGCCCAAGAGGCAAACAAGCAGGCAAATGGCCGCGACGACGAGCGGGCTGTGCTGGGCGCCATTAAATATGCTTTTCTTAAACAGCGCATCGGTGCCGACATTATTTACCTGCCCGAAGAATCGGTAAGCCTGGAAGGCAACTCGGGCCCATACTTGCAGTACGCCCATGCCCGGGCCCGCAGTATCCTGGGTAAGAGTACCGTTAATAAACCGGAAGCTATCACAGACTTACAACCTGGTGAACGCAGTTTGGCACGCAAGATCAGTGAGTACCCAGAAGTTATAGGAAAAGCTGTGGACGAGCTATTGCCGCACCACGTGTGTACTTATTTATATGAGCTTGCCCAAACCTTCAACCGCTTTTATGAACACAACCGCGTGGTAGGCGACGAACGCGAAGCTGTCCGTGCCTTGCTGGTTGAACTATACGCTGACGTATTACAAGACGGGCTTGGCCTGCTTGGCATTGCTGCACCTGAACGCATGTAGGAGATACTTATGACAACCAAAGAAACCCCAAAGACAGATAAATCTAGCGACAAAAAGCTCACCCCCACCGAACGCGCCAACGTAGCCGAAGAGCGTGCGCTAAAGGCCGAAGCGGCGCTAGTGCGGCTCCGCGAAAAGACCTCATTCCGCCGCCAGTTTAGCGGCTTCGTGGACTTCTTGCGTGAGCAAAGTGTGGTCGGCCTGGCCATCGGTCTGGTTTTTGGTACACAGGTAAAAGCTGTCGTTGACCAAATGATCAAAAGTTTTGTAAACCCTGTGGCCGGTTTATTGCTGCCAGGGCAGGGCGACCTGAGCCAAAAGGTTTGGACCCTGCACCTGAATGGCAAAACCGCAATCTTTGGCTGGGGTGCCTTTGTATACGTGCTTTTGGACTTCTTTATCGTAGTTGCCGTGGTCTATTATGTCTTTAAGGGCCTACGCTTGGATAAGCTCGATAAAAAGAAGGACAAGTAATCACTATGGACCAGACTGACGAGGTGTGGCGTCAGAAACTTACTCCTGAGCAGTACCATGTGCTGCGCGAGAAAGCCACCGAAGCACCATTTACCGGCAAATTGCTCTACAACGACAAGCAAGGTTCGTATGTCTGTGCAGCCTGTGGCAACGTATTATTTGCGTCCGATACTAAGTTTGATGCGCACTGTGGCTGGCCGAGCTTTTACAACGCCAAGCCTGGTTCGGTCAAACTCACCGAGGACCGCTCACACGGCATGGTGCGCACCGAAGTAACCTGTGCTAACTGTGGTGGACATCTGGGGCATGTCTTCGATGATGCACCTGACCAGCCAACTGGCCAGCGCTTTTGCATCAACTCGGCGGCGCTCGAGTTTCTGGATAAGAAGTAAACGGTTTATAATCAACCGTATGATTGACAAGCATGCTATTCCTACCAAACTTCTTTGGGTGGACCTTGAGATGACCCGGCTTGACCCAGAGCAACATGTGATTATCGAGATAGCCGCAGAGGTTACCGATTTCACCTTTAAAACCCTGGCTTCGTACGAAGCGATTATCCACCAGCCCGACGAAGTGATGGCACGGGCCAACGAGTGGGCAGCAGCGCAGCACGAGCAGAGCGGCCTAGCAGCTAGGGTCAAAAACGAAGGTCAGCCTGAGGACGAGGTGAAGCACGAGCTGATGGGCTTTATTAAGGCCCAGTTTGGCGACGAACCGGCAGTTCTGGCAGGCAATTCCATCCATAATGATAGGAACTTTATCAAGAAGTGGTGGCCAGAGGTAGACGCGTTACTCCATTACCGTATGCTCGATGTCAGCAGCTTCAAAATTGTCATGCAAGGCAAGTATGGCGTGCAGTTCGAAAAGAATGACGCACACAGGGCTTTTGACGATATCCAGGCATCAATTGCAGAGCTGCAATATTACCTTGACTATCTACGCAAGCAAGACTAAGCTGGCAAGCGCATGATCAAAGCGGTCGTATTTGACTCTGATGGCACGCTGCTCGATAGCTTCGAGTTTATTGTGGGTGCCTATGCTTATGTGGCCGCTCGATTTGGCTACCCGGTGCCTACGCCGGACATGGTGCGCGCGCAATTGCGTATGGCTCCGCCGCTGCACCAGATTTTGCATACATTTTTTCCTGACGAGGACGTCGATGAACTACTTAAAGTAAACAATGAATATATTCTGGCTAACACCGCAGGAGCCAAGGGCTTTACCCACCTAGAAGAAATGCTGCAAACGCTTGTAGATAAGGGGTTAAAGCTAGCGATTGTGACTGGTGGCAACCACAAGGTTAACGACATACTAACGAACCACGAAATTGATCATTTCTTTACTAGTGTTGTTCACTCGGAGCGCGTAAAGGTTTCTAAGCCAGACCCTGAGGGCTTTTTGCTGGCAGTGCAGGAGTGCGGTGTGTTGCCGAGCGAGGCAATCATGGTGGGGGATAGCCCTACCGATATCCTAGCAGGCAAAAACGGTAAAGCGGCAATTACTATCGGCGTAACGCACGGTAATGGCAGCCGTGAAGACCTTGAGGCGGCAAATACTGACTATATCGTTGACTCGCTCGAAGAGCTGACGGGCGAAATCCTAGAT
>CBJLZK010000112.1:0-3767 GCA_966427515.1 uncultured bacterium
CTGCTCCTACGTTGTTAATGTAACTCCAATATATACCATTATGTATATGTTGACAATAGAACAACAAGCATAAGCAGTATAACAATAAAGTTGACACAGTGTCACAATGCTCATATAGTTCGTATTGTAGAGTTCGCCAGATGGTGGTGCGTACGGATTCTGATAGCAACAAAAGAGGAGAGTAACCATGGGATACGTCAAGGGCGCGTCAACTACAGTTCCAGGCCTGGCACTTTTGCCAGCTACCGGTAATAGCCGACCCCTGTTCTTCCTTGCCGCCGGCCTCGTCGCCGCAGGCGTGTTGATCTTTGTGGTCAGCACCTTTTTGGCTCGCAAGAACAGCCAAAGCGAAGCCAACTAAGTACCTGCTTAGGGGAAGCTGTCAGTAGCAGAAAGCGGTGCGCGCAGGCAAGCGGCACCGCTTTTTGTCCATCTAAGGACTACTTATGAAACTATCACGAACCAAAATTTCCCAGTTAATCGGGCTTGCAGTATTCGCTGCGGGCGTTGCAACTATGGCGCCGTTTGCTTATATGTGGCACCAAAACCATCAAGCCTTGGCCCAAGCTTCGCATGCGATTCAGGTGCCCGCGAAGGCGCCACTACCAGCACCAAAACCTACGCTTGTTACAGGTAAGCCTGTGCGTTTACAGATTCCGAGCCTTGGTTTTAACTTGCAGGTTATCGACGGTGCCTATAATTCCAAGAATGGGACATGGACACTGACACTTAATAAAGCCCAGTATGCTTTGCCCAGTGTGCAGCCCAACAATGAAGCAGGCAATACACTCATTTATGGTCACTACCGTCCAGAGGTATTTGCCTATTTGCATCTAATTAAACCAGGTGCGCAAGCATACGTATTAACAGATAATGGCTATCGCTTTAAGTATATCTATCAGAGTACCAAGGCGTTTGACCCCACTGATACGAGTATTTTTATGTACCAAGGTGTGCCGCGCCTAACCATTCAAACTTGTTCTGGTGTGTATTTCCAGAACCGTCAAATGTACTATTTCTCGTTTGACAGTGTCGATAAGGTCTAAGATTTAACAGCTACGTCTTGCAGGGCCTGGTTCGTCAGCTTGTAGCGACGGCCTTCGGTGCCCCAGCCTTTCATCTCGGACTTAAATTTGCCTAGTATCATAATCTCGGCAAATGCCATCAGATAAATACCAACTTCTAGCCAGTGCAAGAAATAGAAGTAAGGCAGGGCGCCTAGCAGGTTCCAGCGCTTGGCGACCACTGACGCGCCAATAGCAATGGACCCGTTCAGGATAATGTCAGCTGCAAACATAGCAGGCACGAACAGCCAATTGTGTGTCGTCACCAGTACGACTGGGATGAGCACGAACATCTGGAGCAAAAACAGCACAGTTTGGAACATTTGAAAACCAAGACTGATATCTATACGCTGGCGGTGCAAACCGATCCGGTACTTTTTGACACCCTGGAAGAAACCTCGCTGCCAGCGAAGGTTTTGCTTGCAGAAGTCACGTAGTGTTTGAGGGTCTTGGGTGTAATTAATGGCGCCAGGAATAAAAACGATCCGGCCAAGTTTTTTGCGGTGTACTTGCAAAGTGATGTCAAAGTCTTCGGTAAGGCTGCTGGCGGTAAAATCAAGCTCTTTGATTATGTCGGTCCTAAAACAAGTAATTGGGCCAGGGAAGACCGATATCATGCCTAGCCTGGACTGAATCCGGCGGGTAACATGCTGGCTATATGTATATGTCAGGGCACGGTAAGTACTTATCCAGTTGCCACGCATACTTTGCACGAACCCCACAGCGACGGCATATTTCTTGGGGTGTAGTTTGCGTTTGTAGACCTTAAAGTAGTCAGGCGAGAAGATACTGTCGGCATCAGCGATATGCAACCAAGTGTATTGTTCATCGAGTTTGAAGTGCTTGATGGCTTTGAGAACAGCACCAGCCTTACCGCTCCGCTCAACAGTTAAGACGTTAGCTTTGCCTAGCTCAGCAATAGCCAGCTCGCGGGTTTTGTCGCTTGAATTATCGTCGACGACGAATATGTCCCGCTTATTTTGGCCGGCAGCAACTGCCGAGCGGATGGTTGTGGCAATAATTAATTCTTCGTTATGCCCAGGTAGCAGTAATGCTAACTTCTTTTTGTGGATAAACTTGGTTTTGGTTGCCTTGGTAGTCTTTTTGGCAATGACCTTTTTTGGGTCGTCATAGGCGACTGTGCGTTTTTTGACCGTGGCATGACGCTTGAGTTTTGTTGGCCTCGGAGTATAACTAGACACCTGTCGCAGAGAAGGTTGGCTAGAGACAGAAGTCGTAGGGGATCGTTTTGTAAAACTGGATCTTCCGCGAGGTGTCACAGGGTTTGAAGGGACTGTAGATTCGGCCATAACATTACGCACTAGTAATAGTTATACTGTATCAGAAAATCACTATATCTGCAAAAATGTGATCTAGAATTCGTGGAAGACTTGGATGCGGGCGCCTAATGAGTTGAGACGTTCGGCCAGGTCTTCGTAACCACGGTTAATGGTATACACGTTGCGCAAGGTAGAAATACCGTCGGCGGCAAGCATACCAATCAAAAGCAAGCTAGCTGGGCGCAAGGCTGGTGGGCAGACGACGTCGGCGCGGCTGAACTTGGTTGGACCGGTTACGAATAGACGGTGCGGATCGGCGAGCTCAACTTGCATGCCGACCTTAGTCATTTCGGTGTAGTAAATAGCACGATTTTCGTACATCCAGTCGTGGATAAGGGTACGGCCAAGCGCGACACCGGCGATTGGTACAAAGTATGGCAAGTTGTCGGCGTTAATCGCCGGGTAAACATTGGGGTGGATCTTTTCGGTCAGAGCCTTTAGCTCGCCGTTGTGCTTATGAATGGTAAGGTCGACCAGGTCAGTTTTGCCATTGTGCGCCTTATAACGTTCACTTGTGTCGTATTTAAGGCCCATCATCTTGAGCTTAAGGAGTTCCAAGCTCATAAAGGCGATAGGCACGCGGCGGATAGTGATTTCGGAGTTGGTGGTAATAGCCGCTGCCGTAAAGAACATAGCTTCGATTGGGTCTTCGGCTGGACTGTAGGTGACATTCTTTTTGATAAACGGCACACCCTTGATACGCAAAGTGCCGCTACCGATGCCTTCAATCTTGACTCCGAGCTTTTGGAGGAAGAAGCAGACATCCTGGACCATATAGTTCGCGCTAGCAAACTCAATAATAGTTTCTTCGGCAAAGCGGGCGGCAGCCATCACTGCGTTTTCGGTGACAGTGTCACCGGTTTCGTAGAGGGCGATGCGACCGGCAGGTTTCTTATCGACAGTTACTTCGTAGTGGCCGCTAGTAGCAACGACGTCGAGGCCGAACTCTTGTAAGGCATACAAGTGTGGCTGCACGGTACGGCTACCAAGCTTACAGCCACCCGAGTAAGGGATTTTGAACTTGTCATAGTCGTGCAGTAGTGGCCCCATCATCATCAAGACTGAACGGGTCTTGCGGGCGGCGTCGGCGTCCATTTTGTCTAGGGAAAGCTTTTGCGGGCGGCGGATCTCGAGGTTGTTGCCTTCTGTCCATTTGACCTGGACACCGATGCTTTCCAGTACTTCAATAATACGGTACACCTCTTCGATGCGAGGGAAGTTTATAAATTTAGTGACGCCATAGTTGAGCAAACTGGCGCAGAGCAGGCCAACGGCTGCGTTCTTACTGGTTTTAAGGGCAATTTCGCCCTTGAGCTCGTGGCCACCTTCGATCCTAAGGTTAACGGCACCGCTGCCAAGGCTA
>CBJLZK010000113.1:0-3748 GCA_966427515.1 uncultured bacterium
ATGTACTCGCGAATAACCTCTTCGATCTCTTGCGGATTCATGCGCGGCATTATCGCACAGGCTACCAAAAATATCTGTGCGCCCGCGCAACAAAAGCGCCGCAAAAATTATTCTACGCGACGCGTGTAAATTGCGACCGCGCTAGGCCAGCTAAGTGGTATGGCCGGCCACCGGTGCGCACGTCAACACCGTTAATGCCCAGAGCATAGTCCTGGTAGCGCTGGACGTGGTCTGGGACAGCCAAGGGATGCACAGCAAACTCACCATAGCGCATGAGTTGGCATCGCCTTCCCTCTTCGCCTAGCAACAAAGTTGGCGCCTCGCCTAGAGTTGCCACGTAAAAAGCATTCAAATAGCCAGGATAGCGCAACGAAGGATACAGCGCCCGCCATGTAATATCCGCCTCGGACAGCCACAGCCCGATTTCTTCGCCCACTTCGCGCAGCCCGCAATCTAAGTCGGATTCACCTGGCTCCCTTGTACCGCCCGGAAACTCCCAATGTTCTGGAAATGGAATGTCCGGGTTTGCGTCACGCTGAATAGCCGCCAGCAAAGTATTATCAAGCGTTTCGCCGGGTATCTCCACGGCGATAGATGTGCCAATTATTCGGTCCATTTGGCTACAACCATACCATTTTCGTGGCTACTTGTCTAACGGCGCTGCTGTCTGTCCGGATGCGTCCAGCCAAACACAGCAGCATCGCCCAAACCTTTGGCAATCTTTTTAATCGTAGGATGTACCTTGATTTCGGGCGCTGGGAATCTGCCCATGGCAATATCGATACCGCGTACTTTGGGCATGCTGAGCGAAATCGGAGGCTGAGCTTTAGGCTTTGGTGCCTTTTCCATACCCCGTATTATAAACCGAGACGTTCAAGTTGCTCGTTAAACGACCGTTGTTGTTCAGCAAATGACACCGTGCCGTCAATCACTATCACTTTTTCGCCTGGGCCTGGCTCTTCCAGATTACCGATGTGAAATTTGAGGGACTCGCGCATTTGTTCTTCGGTCTTGCGGCGCTGGTCTGGTGCTTCTTCACGCTCCATACCGCGCTTTAGAGCCACGTCAAAAGATGCTTTGACCCACACCAGTACCGCTTCGCCGCCAGCTTGTTTGGCCATTTGCTCGCCTTTTACGCGCTCGCGTCGGAAATTGTGCTGTGCGTCATAAATCACGTTATGGCCAGCCTTCAGGATTTGTTCTACGGCATAGTCGACCGCTCTAAAAACTTTGGGGTTATTATCGCGGTTACGGATCTCGTCCATGTCGCCGTCAAACATAGCCGTGCGCATATGGTCACCGTTCAGGCGGACGGCATGCATAATCGGCGCTAGCTGCTTGGCAAAGTAGCTTTTGCCCGAGCCGGGGTGGCCCAGCATCATCAGTAACAGCGGCTTGCCCATGTCTGTTTAGTCCTTCCAGGGCAGCTGGTATTTTTGCGGCGGAGTGGAATCGTAGGCGTCAAACAAGTACCAGTTTTTGACGGTAATTTTGTAGTAGCAAGGCTTACCGCTATCTTGTGACAACGCTTGGATGGCAGAGTCTTTGCCGTAACGAGCGGCCGTAGCTATCACAGCTGGGCTATTCTCGTCGACGACTTCTAGGTGTTCGGCGGTGCCTTCGAAATACACGCCCCTCACCTTTTGGTTCTTGTGGTGCTGGGTCACAATATTGCCAGCTACGTTAGGATTCTGGGTGATTTCTTGGCAGTGCCTGCGGTCGGCCGTTGAGCGGAAATAAATGTTCAGGTCATCGTCATATGCAAAGTGCACTTCGCACACCCACGGCTTGTTGTCTATACAAGTCGCCAGCGACATGTGCACGATTTGTGGAATGTAATCCCGGATTGTTTGTTCGATTTGTTCTGGTTTCATAGGGCCATTATGCCATAACCCGTGTCTAGCTAGCACTAATCTCTGGGTGTATTGCTGGCAGATCGAATTCGTAATTGAGCGGGAGCAACGTATGCCCTGTGTCTCTTAGCCCTGCAAAAGCTAAGCGCAGAACCTCCGGCTCGCAGTCTGCTATCTCGGAGCCATAAGCAAGCTCGGGCAAACCATGTGGCGGTGTGATGTCGTCGGTAAAGAGGTTCAGGATAGGCCGGCCACTCAATCGCGGCAGAGCTGGTTCCCTAGAGTGATACGGCGAAACCGTTACACACCGGCTCATACATGAGCCCGGTATATGCAAGGATGAAACAGCATCAATCTGCTCCCCACGTTCCGTAACACGGGCCACCAGTAGCGCTCCAACCATGCCTGGTGAAAAATAGTCCCACCTACGCCTCAGCGCCAGCTCGGCACTGCTAGCAGCGACACGTGGCAATATAGCTCCCGCCCTGACATCCGACCCGTGAATAGTTCTGCCTAATAATGTCAGTCTGCTTAGATACTCCCGCACACTTTGCTCGTCAGGCTCAGCATAAACATCAAGTTCAGTATTGCGTGCCATTACCAATATCACACTACACTACGAGGTAGTTTTCAAGTATTTCGTGCACAGTTCCCGGACAAGTTTGCGAGCGGTGGCTTTGCCGATGCCATCGGTGCCGCCGGTAATTAGGACGTGTTTCATGTAACCATTATGGCACAGATTATAGATTGTGTTGCTCTAGCTCGACAACATGCGCTTTGCCGCTTGGCGACAGCTCTATCAACTCGCCATTGCCAAAATGAAAATCAGTTAATACTTTCATCCAATCTCTGCCGGTTGCGGCTACATAAATCATCTTGCCAATATCACCATGGCAAACTAATAGCGCCCGGCCAGACTGCTGCAGTTTGTTGACCTCAGCAATAACCTGGTTGCCGCGCGCAATGAGCTGCGGAAAAGTCTCTGCGCCTTCAGGATTTAAAAAATAGGTGATCGTGTCAGACACAACAATCTCAGGCGCACATAACTCAGTAATACTGGTGGTTGGTTTACCTGTCATTACGCCAAAGTCACGTTCTATAAGCAGGTCTAACACTATCGGCTCTTGATTGTACCCTAGTTGCTTAGAGACAATCTGCGCAGTTTCTTTCGCGCGCAACAATGGCGAAGTATAAACAAAGTCAAAACTCAGGCGAGCATCCATAATACCGCGCGCAAGTTGTCTGGCCTGTTCTCGGCCTAGATCAGTTAACGGCAAATCACGATGACCATTCAAGACACCATTTATATTGTCGACATTCTGCCCATGCCGAGCGATAAAGATTTCAACCGCCACAACCCTATACCCTTACAGAGACGCAATTAGGTCGCTGATTTTCACACGCTTCTGTTCCGCGGTGTCGCGGTCACGAACAGTCACAGTGTCGTCTTCTAACGTATCAAAGTCGATCGTTACGCAGTAAGGCGTACCGATCTCGTCTTGGCGGCGGTAGCGCTTACCGATGTTGCCGTTGTCGTCCCACATAACTGCTCCGAATTCCTTCTTTAGCATATCGTAGACTTCTTTGGCTTTAGCCACTAGTTCTGGCTTGTTCTTTAGGAGTGGGCTAACAGCACACTTAATAGGTGCCAAGTGCTTAGGCAGCTTGAGCACGCTGCGCTTTTCGCCATTCAGTTCGTCGACGGTATAGGCACTCACCAATACGGCCATGATGGCACGCTCAACACCAAAACTTGGCTCGATCACATGGGGCACATACCGCTCCCCGCTCGCCGTGTCGACGTACTCCAGCTTCTGCCCGGAGAACTCGGCGTGCTGGGTGAGGTCGAAATCGCCGCGGTTGGCGATCCCCTCGAGCTCGCGCCAGTCCATTGG
>CBJLZK010000114.1:0-3679 GCA_966427515.1 uncultured bacterium
ATATTGACACGACGCTATTAAAAAAGCTAGTGGAAAACTTATGCTTATAGTGTGGATTACTTACACTAAAAAGACCCGCAACCTTGGTAGGCGCGGGTCTTTTTAGATCAATTTACTGCGTATGCAATTATTTACGGATACGTCGAATGCGATTTGGTTTCGAAGAGAATGATAACTCTTCATAGAACAGCTTGAACTCGTCAAGCGTGCTTGTCTTTTTGACACTCACATGTAAGTCTCTTAACCCAAGTATTCTACTCGAGATGACCTCTGATGTCAATATGCCCATATCTGTTATAGAGGACCATAACAGGGGAGAAATGGTTGCACTAACAGCCAAAATAAGCTATATTAGACACATCCAAAGTGAGTTGGGCTCTTAGCTCAGTTGGCTAGAGCGCTTCCTTGACGTGGAAGAGGTCAGAGGTTCGAGTCCTCTAGGGCCCACCAACATGATGGATCAAACCAGGGTAAAACCTGGTTTTCTTTTTTATATCACGCTAGGTATAAATGTAATGATATAGGGTAGGTAGCCAGATCAGGCTAGTTATACCCAAGTACCATTATAAAAATAACAACACATTTGTACTAGCCATATCGTGCCAGTATTGCTATATTAGTACGTGTAAGGCGAAGTTTTGCGATGTGTTACAATGATGATGAGCCGTGAGAAAGCTCAACATCAAAAGACATCGAGCGGCGAAGCAGACTCACCAACTGCCGAGCTCCGTGGGCAATCAGAACGTACGTTAACGTGCTGGGACAAGTGCCTAAGGCCTGGGAGGGCCAAGGGAAGTCCGGTGGAACCACCCGAACATTGTGCGACAT
This sequence comes from uncultured bacterium, assembly GCA_966427515.1. Classification (GTDB taxonomy): domain Bacteria; phylum Patescibacteriota; class Saccharimonadia; order Saccharimonadales; family UBA4665; genus JARIHD01. The sequence continues at coordinate 829 of CBJLZK010000114.1, forward strand.
AGTGTTTGGGTCCGAGACGCGAATGAAAGATTAAATGCAGTGCGAGAGCATTTAATCTTTCAATCGCGTCTTTTTTGTTTATAAACAATTAGGAAAGGAGTCATCACATGGCTGACAACCAAGAATCAGACCTACACCCAATGCGACACAGTCTCGCTCATATTATGGCTACAGCTATCACACACCTATATCCGGGAGTGAAGCTTGGTGTAGGCCCAGTCGTGGAAAACGGCTTCTATTACGATGTGGATATGCCAGAAGGCAAGCAATTATCCGAAGAAGACTTTGAAGCAATCGAAGCCGAGATGAAAAAGGTTATTTCCGCAGACCAACCCTTCGAGCGTTTCACTAAACCAGTCGATGAGGCCATTGCTTGGGCCAAAGCTAATGGCCAGCCATATAAGGAAGAACTGCTAAATGACCTTAAACGCGCTGGCACGACTGTCGCCAAGGACCTCGACCCAGAGCAGCTGGGGCTGGCAGCGGCCGACGAGAGCAAAGTTGATGAGGTATCGTTCTACCGTAACGGTGACTTTACTGATCTTTGCCGTGGGCCACACGTTGGGTCTACCGGTAAGGTTGGCGCATTCAAACTAATGCGTGTCTCGGGTGCATACTGGCGCGGTAAAGAGACTAACCCACAAATGCAGCGCGTTTACGGGGTGGGCTTTGCTACCGAAAAAGAACTACGCCAATACCTGGCAATGTTGGAAGAGGCTAAAAAGCGTGACCACCGTAAGCTAGGCCAAGAACTTGACCTGTTTGTCTTTTCGCCACTAGTTGGCCCGGGCTTGCCGCTATGGACGCCACGGGGAACTGTTGTCCGCAATGAGCTTGATAAGTTCGTGCAAGAACTGCGTGATGCTGCCGGCTTTGAGCAGGTATCTATTCCGCACATTACCAAAAAAGACCTCTACGAAAAGAGTGGACACTGGCAGAAGTTCAAGGATGAACTCTTTAAGATCCACACTCGCGAAGGCCACGACTATGCGATGAAGCCAATGAACTGCCCGCACCACACGCAGATTTATGCTAGCAAGCCACGCAGTTACCGCGAGCTACCTATCCGTTACCGTGAGACCACGATGGTTTATCGCGACGAACAGAGCGGTGAGCTTGGCGGCCTTAGCCGTGTACTTGGGATTACTCAAGATGACGCACACGTTTTTTGTCGCTTGTCACAAGCCAAAGAAGAGGCGCTGCACCTATGGGATATCATTGAGCAGTTTTATTCGACTGTCGGTATTTCACTACGCCTGCGCTTGAGCTTGCACGACCCCGCCAATATGGGCGCCTACATTGGGACCGAGGATAAATGGACAGAGGTTGAAAATGCCTTGCGCGAAATTGCCAAAGAACGTGTAGGTGATGACTTTATCGAAGCAGTAGGCGATGCTGCCTTTTATGGCCCGAAGCTCGACTTCTTAGGTAAAGATGCTCTTGGTCGTGAGCATCAGGTGGCAACTGTCCAGTTTGACTTCGGTCAGCCAGAAGGCTTTGACCTAACCTGTACTAACGAAGAAGGCGATGATGAGCGCATTATTATGCTGCACTGTGCAGTAATGGGCTCACTAGAACGTTTCCTTTCAGTGTATATCGAACATACAGCTGGCAGGTTCCCGATCTGGGTAGCCCCTGAACAGATTCGTCTGATTACTGTTAATCAAGAGGATGTCACTGTCCAGTTTGCTGCTAACGTGGCCGAACAGGCCAAAAAACTCGGGCTTCGCGTGTATGTAGACAACGACAACGAGTCTGTAGGCAAGAAGATTCGCAGCGCTGAACTGATGAAGGTGCCTTACACCTTGGTTATCGGTCAGAAAGAAGTTGAGTCTGGCGAGTTCCTGCCTCGTATCCGTAAGGATATTGAAGTTAGCCCAGACCACAGTCCAGTAAATGTAGATGAATTCCTAAAGACTGTTGCTCACGAAGTTAAATCGCGTGTTAGCAGAACGTCACTTTAGTGAGGTGCATTAATGCCAAGAGTTGATGCCGAGTTTAAACAGCGTGTATACGATCTTGTAGCCCAGATACCAGAGGGCAGAGTAATGACCTATGGCCAGCTAGCTGCTCTCTGTGGGGCGGCTTGGGCCGCCTGGGAAGTGGGGCAGATTGCACATACTGGCCCGACTGGTTTGCCTTGGCAGCGGGTCGTTAACAAGCAAGGAGGCTTAGCGGCGGGCTGGCCGAATGGCGGCCGTGCTGTGCATCGTGCTCTGCTTGAGGCCGAGGGCGTTGTTGTCTCTGATGATTACAAAGTTGATGTAGGTACATTACTATGGGATCCCAGCCAAACCAAGCTCCTTTAGTTGCTCTGGTCGGCGAAACCGCTTCGGGCAAGACGGCTCTGTCTATTGAGTTAGCTAAGCAGTTTAACGGTGAGATTATCTCGGCTGATTCACGTGCGGTTTATCGCGGGATGGATATTGGCACCGCTAAACCTACGCCCGAGGAGATGGATGGCGTACCGCACCACCTGATAGATGTGGTTGATCCAGATCAGCCCTTTAGCGTCTCTGATTTTAAGCGTTTAGCCCTAGAAGCGATTGCCGATATCCAGTCTCGTGGCAAATTACCAATATTAGTTGGCGGAACTGGCCTGTATATTGATGCCGTGGTTTATGATTTTGCCTTCCGTGGTGAGCCCGACCAGGCTTTGCGCCAGGAGTTGCAACTACTGCCTGTAGAGAAGCTACAAGAAATATTGGTTAGTAAAGGGCTGCCACTCCCAGAGAATAGCCGTAACCCACGCCATCTGATCCGCGCTATCGAGACCGAGGGTGCCGTTGCAGATCGGGGTAAGTTGCGCCCTGATACCTTAATAATGGGCCTTAAGATTGACCGCGAGGTA
>CBJLZK010000115.1:0-3668 GCA_966427515.1 uncultured bacterium
ACGAAGCACGTATCCCTAAAGTAGTTTTTGATATTACCGTGATGCGCGGCTTTGACTATTACACCGGTATTGTCTTTGAAATATTTGATGAACACCCAGATAACAACCGTTCGATGATGGGTGGTGGCCGTTACGACGGTTTAGTCGGCTTGTTTGGCGTAGAACCAGTACCAACTGTTGGTTTTGGCTGGGGCGACGTAACCCTGCAAAACTTCCTGGAAGGCCATAACCTGATGCCAAACTTGCGTCCTGATACTGATGTATATGTGGTGTTGATCGGCGATGTCTACGCTAAGGCGCTCAAAGTAATTACCGAAATCCGCGAAATGGGTGCAAATGTCGCCGTAGACCTGAGTGGCCGTAAGCCCGACAAGCAGATCAAAACAGCTGTCAAGAAGGGCGTCCACTATGCCATGTTCATCGGTGAGAAAGAGTTAACTGATGAACTATACGAAATCCGTAACCTTGGCACTGGCGTCGAAGAGCGTCATAGTGCTTCACGCATCGTCAGTATCGTAACTGACTATCGCGACGAAGATATCTAAGCTACTCAAGGTGGCTGTCGTCGCCTTGGTGGATCGTCCAGATGGGGAAGAGCTCGATGACATCGAGTGCGTCTTCTTCGCTACCTAAAACCTCGGTAGCCTGTGGTAATAAAGTGGCGAGATGCCCGGCCAGTTGGTCATCAAGGCTGGTTTGTACCTTACGGATAATCTTATCTCTATATTCGCGTCGCTCGACCCGGGACATTTGGTCGGTTATTCCCCGTAGGCTTCCATGGAGGGCTGTAACCGCATCATGGATAGCCGGACCGTTTAGTTTGTCGTCGGCGGTCTGCCATACGGCTTGCAGCAAGTGGGCCGCCGGACGGTTCTCTGGTTTAAGCAGTTCGGAACAGTGGAAAAAGATCTCGTCATTCCGTCTTAGATGTTCCTCTGGAAAAGCACAGACGCTAATCAGAGAGAAGCTAGCCATTGTGGCCAGAATGTTAAATTTAGAACGAGCGTAAAGCATGCGCAGTACCGTCGGTGTCACTACTCCCTCGTAGGCATAATCAAGTATGTCTATTTGGCTGTGCACTACGTCCACCTGCAAGCTTTTGTGGGCTGTTTGGGCGCGCTCGTCGACAACCCTGACTTGTCGGTCCGACAAGTAGCTCTCCGCAAGGGTCTGCAACTCTAGTTGTCCATCGAGCATCAGATCCATCGCCGCCCGTCCCATCCTAACGGTATGCATGCCAAGCATCTGGGGGAAGGCGAGGTTGGCATCAATAAAACGCTCCAGAACGAGTTCTGGAGCCGCGGGGGCCGATTCGGGTGGTATCCATGGGCGCGGAGGAATGGGCATAGGTTCAAACCATAGCACAAGCGTCTTTAACATGCTAGCGGGGGTAGTAATGTAACTCCTGATCTGTTACAGTACGTGTCTATGCAAGTGAGTAAAAAGAACCTATCTGACACCAAAGTACAACTTGTACTTGTCGCTGATGCTGAACAGCTCAAAACAGTAAAACAAGAAACCCTTGAGCACCTCGCCCATGAAGTTAAACTGCCTGGTTTCCGCCAAGGCAAAGCTCCACTGAGCTTGGTCGAAAAGAACGTTAACCCCGCAACCCTACATACCGAATTCCTCGACCGCGCCATGAACCTACTGTATATCAATGCGTTGCAGCAAGAGAACATGCGCCCTGTAGCCCAGCCAGAAGTTAAGATCATCAAATTTGTGCCATTTGACGTTTTGGAGATCGAGACAACTGTCGAGGTTGTTGGCGAGATTAAGCTTCCAGACTACAAGAAGATCAAGCTAGCCAAAAAAGAAGTTAAAGTTACTGCCAAGGACGTAACCGAGGTTATCAAGCAGCTGACACAGCGCGAAGCTGAAAAGCAGGATGTTGACCGCGCCGCCAAGGATGGTGACCAGACGGTTATTGACTTCAAGGGTGTCGACACTAAAACCAAAGAAGCCATCGCTGGCGCTGACGGCAAGGACTACCCATTAGTACTTGGCAGCAACACCTTTATCCCTGGTTTCGAAGAAAACCTGATAGGCATGAAGCCTGGCGAAGAGAAGACCTTTACGATCACATTCCCTAAGGATTATGGCGTACAGGCTTTGCAGAGCCGCAAGGTAGATTTTACTGTAACCGTTCAGAAGGTCCAGGAAGTTGTTGAGCCCAAGGTGGACGACGCATTCGCCGCCAAGGTTGGCCCATTCAAGAATGTCGACGAGCTAAAAGCCGACATCAAGAAGCAGCTAGAGACCGAGAAGGACTACCAGAACGATCGTGAATACACAGACGAACTGCTGACAAAGATCACCAATGACGCCAAGGTAGCTATCCCCGACGTCCTGATCGACGAACAGCTTGACCGCTTGGTACTCGACCAAAAACAAAACGCCATGTACCGTGGTCAAACCTGGAACGAATACCTAGAGTCCGAGGGCCAAACCGAAGAAGAACTCAAGACTAAGCTGCGCCCAGATGCCGAACTACGCGTTAAAGCAGGCTTGGTATTGGGCGAAATCGCCGAGCAAGAAGGCGTAGAGGTTACCCCAGAAGAGCTCGAAATCAGGATGCAGCTCCTAAGTGCCCAATACCCTGACGAAAAGATGCAAGCGGAGCTTAAGAAGCCCGAAACCCGCCGCGAAATCGCCAGCCGCATGGTGAGCGAAAAAACCGTCGAAAAGCTTGTTGGCTATGCCGCTGCCGAGGCTAAGCCAGCCGCCAAGAAGACTACCAAGAAGTAGCTCCTTGCTAGCTCAGAAAAGACCTCCTGATACGGAGGTCTTTTTATTTACCACAAAAGATGGTATAGATAGGGAACAGTGATAGAGATTATAGGTGTTACTAATCCACTAACTGAGCGGGCTGTGCTTCGCGACATGCTTATTCCTGCCGCAGATGGGGACTTCGCTTCCGAAGCTTTGGACCTAGCGAGTGCGGGTGTCGACCGTATGACCGACGAGTATCATGTCGCTGCGCAAGCTTGGGGTGTAGATCCCAAGTTGCTTCGGGACGATATGCTGCTCTACAGAAGCCTAGTCATAGCTAATGGCCAGCCAACACTTAGCGATCTTGAGCGGCATACTATCGAATCCAGGGCCTCGGCTTACAGGGACGCCAGTGTTAGGATCACCGAAATTACGAGCGCAAACCAGGCAGTGTATGTACCGGATGCACAGGTGGTTTATGGTGGCTTAATGTTTGGCATCGGCGAGATGGTAAGGGCTAAGGGGACGAGGCTGCTGTTTCGGAAATGGTTTGCCAACCGCCTAATGGGTGACTATTATCAGCACCTCGACCACGTTGCGCTAGACGATGATCACTTTAGGACGTTCCGCAAGACCATGGCAGATAGGCTCTCTGACCCCGAACCCTATGTTGTCGATCTTAGTAACTATCATTAACACAATTTTTAGGAGTTCCTGCGAATTATCTGAATAATAAAATTAGCACTCTTGACTGACGAGTGCTAATCGGGCTATCATGAAATCTGTAACCAGTGAGGGAATTGTTTATGTCACATCCAACTAGCGTTCTCGTACCTACCGTCATCGAAAATGAGGGCCGCTACGAGCGCGCATATGATATCTATAGCCGTCTATTAAAGGACCGCATTATTTTCTTGGGCACCGATGTTAATGAAGCTTCGGCCAATATTGTGGTA
>CBJLZK010000116.1:0-3657 GCA_966427515.1 uncultured bacterium
CTATTACATCCAGCACGACCTGGGGCAGAATGACTGGTCTGTTGCTAACGACGAAGGGTATGACACATCCTTTGCCCACGCTCACAACTGTGCATCTTTGGGCGGTTACGAGGCCTTTGAGAATAATATGTCCCAAGAGTCTTACGTCCGTGAGGGTCGTCGGCTGGTTGGCGAAAAGACCCTGACGGGTAACGAAATGGTGGCATCATGGGACCGCAAGAAGTTCTACACTACCTATCCGGACACCATTGCAGTGGGCTACTATCCTATGGACCTGCATCAATGCAATGAGCCAAATACGTTGGAATCAGCATATGACAACCCCAAGGACAACCTGCGTGGCGGCCCATTCGAAGTGCCAATGGGTACGCTTATTCCCGAGAAGTTAGATGGTCTGCTTGCCGCCGAAAAGAACATATCGGTGTCGCGCATGGCTAACGGTTCAATTCGGGAACAGCCTATCGCCATGGACACCGGCCAGGCAGCAGGTGCTCTGGCGGCTTTGGCGGTGCAACATAACGAACAGCCACGCGCTGTCCAAGCAAGCGAAGTACAATCTGCACTACGTGCAGCGCATGCGATTACCGCTTTTAGCCAAGTCGTACACACGCCTAGTGGCAGCTAAGGCTAGTAACATCTTGTGACCATTTTTTGATCATTATCACATTACATACTCCAAAAGCGCGCCATACTAGTAGGTAGGTAATGTGTAGGGAGGCGTGAAATGGCCGAAGCAGAAGCAAAAACCGAAAAAAAGACAGTCAAAGTCATTAATCGCACAAGTAGCCCATTCGGCGGCATATATTTGGTGACGTATGTTGGCGCGGCAGTGTACTTTTTTCACCATACCACTGGGTTCTGGGGTATGGCTTGGGCGCTGGTCAAAGCGCTATTCTGGCCGGCGTACATTGTGTACCATGCTCTGGGCATGTGGCACATCTGATCTAATGGAACGTTTTGCCGTCCCTGAGCATCTGGATGAACTTATCGATGCGTGCTAGGCGTGTTTCTGGTTTTTTGGCGGTAATGACGCGCCAGATAAAGGCATACCTGTTGGCCTTGGTGAGGGTATCAAAGAATGCTTGGGCATCCGGGTGCTTGTCTAGCTCTGACTGGAAGTCTGGCGGCACTGTTGCTGTGCTTTGTGAGTCGTAAGCTAAGTCCCAGCGTCCGTCGGTTTTGGCGGCATCAATGGCAGCTTGGCCGGAGGGTTGCATCCTACCTTCTTTGGTGAGCCGCTCAACCTTTTCGATGTTAATCTTCGACCAAGTGCTTTTGGGGCGCCGTGGCGTGTATTTTTGCAAAAAGAATTGGTCGTCATAGCTGCGGGCCTGACCGTCTATCCAGCCGTAACACAGCGCAACTTCTAGGGAGTCGTCGTGTTGCACCGACTTGATACCCGAACTCTTGCGGGCAAACTTAAGCCACACGCCTTTGTCGGTGTAGTGCTGGCTGAGCCACTGCTCCCACTCCGCGTCGGTAGCAAAAAATAATATGGGGAGTTCTCGGAAGGTCTCGTTCATGCTATCCAACCATTTTGCCACAAAGTGCTCGTGTGACAACCCGAAAGTTTTGCAAACATTGGCTCAATCTGCAGCAAATGCTATATTGCAACTATCTCTATGTATACACCTGATCATGACTTATTGGTTGAATTTGGACAGAGATTCCGCGACACGGCTGTTACCGACGAATTCGTTGCAGGCGTCGGACCGCACGTTAGGGCAATTCCAGATGCTGTACTCGGCCAGTATTCGCTGACAAGAATGTTTTATACTGCGTCGCCAATCGAGACGCCGGTCATTACTACTGACGGGCTGTTCCCCGGTATGCCAGTGATTGACGAAGCTGACAAGACGTTCTTTTCTGAACAATTCCGCGAACAGCAGTTCCGGCGGATGGAGCCAAACGACGGTCTAGTGGTTAATTCGTTTATCTTTAACCAAAAGGCGGACGGCACTCCTAAAGACGTTGTGGTGACCACTAAGCCCGACAAGGCTGATCTGGTCTATTCAGCATCGCCCGAGCATCTGACATTCTTTATGCGTAACTTGGGTAAATTGGCCAGTTTGACAGAGGTAGACCAATCTGTCCGTGAGCATGCCGATGTGCTTGTCCAAAAGTACGCTGGACGGCTGGTCACCAATGGGCAAATCCAGCTGGCAATGTACAAAATTAGCACGCGTAGCCCGTCGCTGGGCCGCTGTCTGTTACACCCCATGCTGGCAGAATCTGGCGCGAGCCAAGGTGTAGAGATGCTCAGGATCTTCCAAAATGGGCCTAGCCGGGTAACGCTGCCGGGCGGTGTCCAAAGAAGCCACCTGCTGCTCGACAGTTCTCCCCGCGTTGACGCCGAAGCCGCCATGCTCCATATCATGCATAACGACGGCATGGTCGTGTTCAAGCCAAGCCGCCGTTATTAACCTTAACTTTACTGAAGACGTGAATACACCGTAGCAATAAAGACGATCATGCCCAACACGCGGCGGAAGTAGCTTGCGCCTTGGACTATCTCCAAAAATGCCCAGACTAGCAGGCTAGCAGTGCTGGCTACTGCCAATACCGCGCGGATTTGCCCGTGTGTAGTGTATGCTGCCAACATAAACACAAACCACAGGATGAGCGGCAAGTTTGGCATTTGCCAGATCACGACGTTGCCGTGTTTGTCGCTAAAAAAGACTTTGACGTATTTCTTTACCCTGGTCCATGTCATATCTGCCTATTGTACAGGTCCGCAGTGGCGCGCAGTTGTAAGGAATTAGACACTCAGATGGTGACCGCTGTTAATGAAGCGTTTGGTGTTTGGTGCTAGGCTGTGGTTGTAAGAGGAAGGAGGGACACCATGAGACTTACCATAAGAGATGGGGTTAACACAGTTCTTGCCGCTGGCGCCGGTGGGATGTTGTGGGCCAACCATCATTACGCGGACAACACGTTTTGGGGCAGCAACCGCTGGACGATGACAGTCATCGCCTTGCTGACCGTACTAATGGCCTCGCTGGCTGCTGACTTGGGCGACGAAGACCGCCCAGCCTGGTACGCCACCGCCATGGGCATTTTGGCCTTTGTAGGCGTGGCCACTGCCGCCGTAGGCCTGGCCTTTGGTAGCTACAGCTATGCTGTAGCGGTCGCCGGCATCGCCGGTGCTACGTGGCTGGTTGCCACAGTGTGGCACACGTTCGAACACGCCGGCACCCACACGCACGTCCACGGCTACTAGCCAACCCTAACCGTGCTACAATAACGGCATGAAATTGGGGCAACCGACCTTTCGGGATAAGGACGAGTTACTCGTGGGCCACGCATCGCAGCTGACCCACGAAGCTCGTTTAGAAGAGGTGTTGCTACAAGGCTTGGACCTCTCGGGGGTCGCAGCCGGCAATGTGTCCCTCGACGAAGTTGCGTTGCAAAAAGTTTCGTTGGTCGGCACCAAGCTCCAGAAGGTCCGAATGTCCGACATCGAAGCAACCGGCTGCGACCTGAGTGGTGCAAATCTGAGCGACGGCTCGGTAATCCGGGCTGCCTTTAAAGATTGCCGCCTCATGGGCACCGATCTGAGCGGCTGTATTATCAAGGACGTAGTCTTTGTGGGCTGCAAGCTGGACATGGCTAACTTGCGCGCAGCCAAACTGGAACGGGTACGGTTTGTAGATTGCC
>CBJLZK010000117.1:0-3646 GCA_966427515.1 uncultured bacterium
GCTACCTGCCCTCTCTGCGCAGCTCAAGGACAGCGGCTTTGGCGTGTTCAAGAACGTCTTAGCTGATGGAGGCGTGGTAAAGGCTATCTGTGTCCAGGGTGCTAGCGTATTGACCCGCTCTCAAATCGACAAGTTCACCGAAATCGCTAAGTCAGAAGGGGCTGGTGGTTTGGCGTACCTAACGTATGCCGAAGGCGAAGTTAAATCGCCGATCGCCAAATTCTTTAGCGAAGCCGAGCTAAAAGCCATCCAGGAGGCTACTGGTGCTAAGGACGGCGACGTCGTTTTCTTTGGTGCCGACAAGCGTGCGACAGTCAACAAAGTGTTGGGCCGTTTGCGCAACGAATTCGCTACTCACTTTGAGCTTAAGGACCCAGACGTTGTAGCGCTGGCTTGGGTGGTCGACTTCCCCTTCTATGAGTGGGACGACAAAAACAACCGGATGGACTTTGGCCACAACCCGTTCTCGATGCCAAAGGGCGGCCTTGACGCCCTTGAAACCGAAGATAAATTGAGTATTGTAGCTGACCAGTACGACATGGTCGCTAACGGCTACGAAATCTGTTCAGGCGCTGTACGTAACCATAACCCAGAAGTGATGTACAAGGTCTTTGGCCACTTAGGCTACGACCAGCATTACGTTGATGCCAAATTTGGCGCCATGATCAACGCCTTTAAATACGGTGCGCCCCCACACGCTGGCTGTGCCTTTGGTATCGACCGTTTGTTTATGGTCTTGATGGGTGAAGATAACATCCGCGAAATCGTGGCTTTCCCCAAGAACGGCTCTGGCGTGGACGTCATGATGAACTCGCCAAGCGAAGTTGACGACGCCCAGCTCAAGGAACTACACATTAAATCGGTTCCCCCTGTAAAGTGAGCAATATCACAACACGCTTACGTTAAATAGGCGTATACTCGGTCACAATGAACGCGAAAAGATGGCTACCGGCATGATCTGCAGGGATGCCATCTTTTTCGTTCGCCCGGAAGCTAGTTAGTCTTCCGGGTTTTTCTTTATAAACATATAGGAGGTGTGATGAAACACGTACTGACAGCCCGGCAATTTGAACCAGACGAATTGCAGCGCCTTTTTAAAATGGCAGATTATATGCGCGACCAATCGGCTACGCTAGCTGGCCGCCGTAAACTGCAACGCAGCCATTTGGGCTTATGTATGGCCACGATGTTTTACGAACCGTCGACCCGCACACGGCTAAGCTTCGAGTTTGCCGCTAACCGCCTGGGTATCGCCGTCCAAGGGACAGAGAACGCTGCCGAATTCTCATCGGCTGCCAAAGGTGAAACGCTCGAAGATAGTACGCTGGTTATCTCGGGCTATGCCGATATCATCGTGATGCGCCACAAAGAGAATGGCGCTGCCGAACGCGCGGCTGCGGTAAGTACGTCGCCAATTATTAATGCCGGGGATGGCACTGGCGAGCATCCCACCCAAGCCCTCCTGGACTTATATACTATCCAGCGTGAACAGGGGCGGCTTGACCACCTAAACATCGTGGTGGGCGGTGACTTAGCCCATGGCCGTACGGTACGCTCGCTGGCGCAGCTGATGTCGGTATATTCAGGTAACCACTTTACCTTTGTATCATCACCAAGCCATCGCATGGGTGCTGATGTTAGGGAGTATATCCGCAGCAAGGGTGCAACCTATGCCGAGACTAACAAGATAGACGAGGCAATTTCTCAGGCGGACGTGGTGTACTGGACGCGGATGCAGGCTGAGCGTGGAGCTGGCTCTGACTTGCTCTATATTATTACCGAAAAATTAGTGAAGGCCATGAAGCAAACAGCAATTATCATGCACCCGCTGCCCCGGGTTGGTGAAATCACCACTGATGTGGACACCGATCCACGTGCTGCCTACTTTAGGCAGGCCGAGAACGGTCTGTTTGTGCGCATGGCTCTCTTGGACGACATTGCAACTAGCCTTGGAAAGGCGAACCTTGCATAACAGCGTATACTGAAAATATATGAACCCACAGAACCAGCGTGACCCATATACCCCACCGCCACGACCTAATCCTGACGATGATTATAAAGCTGCGTCCCAGGCTACGGCCGAAGAAGATGAGTACGATAACTACATGAGCAAGGGCAGGAGCTATACAGCTCCAGCACATGGTTCCCACAAACTCTTAACTATATTATTGGTTTTGATCTTGTTGGCCGGTGCCGGCTATGGAGCTTACTGGTACCTGAACCGCAATAACAACAAAAAGCCAGCCGCCAAGACCACGAACAGTAGCCAAACCCAAAGTGCCAATCTGATTACTACCGAAACCAAGCACTACAGCTCCGAGCAGTTTAACCTGGAATTTGATTACCCTACCGATTGGGTAGTTACCGACACTACTGGTAGCGGCGTACTTACTGCCCGGTCGCCAGTACTCAAGTTAAAGAATGTTTCTGGTAAACCCATTAACGGGCAGGTACTCCTGACAATCCGTGATAAGTCACAGCCGCTCCCTGAGTTCAACGAGGGCAATGCCGTGGCGGTTGTACCCTCTGTTAAGATTAATTACACCAAGCCTAGCCAAGCACAGCGTGGTTCAACCTACATCAGCTTTTTGCAGTACGCCAAGACTACTGCCACTGGTGCTTTGGATGGGATCTATGTAACTGGCGACGTTGGTTACCAAAAGGGCCAGGCGGTTCCCAAGGCCGACATTACTCCTATTGACCCGGTCATTGACGTGACCTTTGTGCAATGTGGCAACAGTGCGTGCAGTAGCGGCTCCAGTCCAGCGGTTAGTGTTACATCTGACATGTGGAACGATAGCCAGTTTGCGCAGCCAATCACCAAGATGCTGCAGTCACTGACGATCAATTAATCGCTGGTTTATTATCCAGCGAACGCCAAACGTACCAACAAGCAATGCTTTGGTATGGCGCCCAATTATATTCTGCGGCAACATCTTTAATCTCTTGAGGGCTTGGTGCATGGTCCAGACCGTATAGTTGCTTGATGCCATTCCTAATACCGAGGTCACCGTAAGCCAACACATCAAGGCGTCCCATACAAAACATCAGAAACATGTGCACTGTCCATTCACCGATGCCTTTGACGTCAGTGAGTTCGCTGATAATTTCTTCGTTACTAAGGCCTGGCAGGTGGTCAAAAGTGACCTTGCCATCTATAACATGCTGGGCTAGGTCACGGACGTAATTGGCTTTGGCCCGGCTGAAGCCAATACTGCGCAGGGTTTCAACATCTTTGGTCAGAATTTGCTCGGGTGTAGGCAACTGGCCGTCAAACAAGTCACGGAAGCGGTTACGGATACTGGCAGCAGCTTTAACGCTTAGCTGCTGGCCAATAATGCTTTCTACTAAATCTTGGTAATAGTTAGTGTTGGGTTGGATCGTGCATAGGCCATATTTGGCAATTACTGGCGCCAAATATGGGTCATGCTGGCTCAAATGCTCGGCGGCAATTTGGTAGGTTTGCTCGAGGCTGGTCATAGTTTAGATATTGTACCAGCAAGGAGTAAAAACCGCGGATATCTATCTGTGACAATGTTCGTTGATATAGCAAATACCACCTGTTAGACTGAGGATAAACGTAAGCTTAACTAAAAGATAGGGCACTCAGCAATGGCAGACAAGGGCGCGAAGCACGAAGAATCGG
>CBJLZK010000118.1:0-3610 GCA_966427515.1 uncultured bacterium
CACGCTTGCGCTCAAAGTCAAAGGGGATTTCATCGATCTTTTGGTATTCACTGATGTCGATCGGTTCAAATGACTCCACAGCCAAATCCATTGGGTTAGCAAAACCCGTCGAGAACGTACTGACGATATAGCCCAGTTTGAGCACTTCTTCTGATTTGGCACCAATGCCGTTCACATATTTGACTAGAGCGATCTTATCTTCGGTTAGCGTGCCCGTTTTGTCGGTACACAAGATATCCATCGAACCAAAATTCTGGATAGCCGATAGCTGCTTAACGATCACACCTTCGTTAGCCATCTTGATCGACCCCTTGGTGAGGTTAAGGGTAATAATCAGCGGCAACAGCTCTGGCGTTAGCCCTACAGCCAAGGCCAAACTAAACAGCACAGATTCCAGCACATTGCGATGGAACAACACGTTGACCAAAAAGACAAATACCACCAAAAAGAAGGTAATTTTGATGATCAGCACGCTAAACTCACGGATTTCACGTTCAAAGGCTGTAATCCTTCGTGCCGACTGTAGTGCAGCAGCGATATGGGCAAACTTGGTACGGGTGCCTGTATCTACTACACGCATGAGCCCTTCGCCACTAATCACACCACTACCCATGTACACCTGACTGTTTTCGGGCTTTTGCTGTGGGAATGATTCGCCAGTCAGAGCTGCCTCGTTGGTAAACAAATCTTTGCCTTCCACGATAATCCCATCGGCCGGGATGACACGCCCTGCAGTTAGCTTGACGATGTCGCCAGGTACAAGTTCGCTCACAGCCACCGGCCGTTCACGGCCATCACGGATCGCCACAGCCCGAACCCGCACTTTGTTTTTGAGCGCTTCTGCGGCCTGTTCTGACCGGAAGGTGTTAACAAAGTCCAGCCCCACACTCAGCAAAATAATTGTGGCGATAATAAAAAAACTGGCACTGTCACCAAAGAACAGCGACAGCGTCGCAGCAATCAACAAAATAATAACCAGTGGGTTTTTAAAACGCGCCAAAAAGGCCAGGAATGCACGGCTATGGTGCGGACCTTGCTCGAAGGTGTTCAGACCATATTGCTCTTGCAGTTCCCTCACCTTACGCGAAGAGAGACCATGAACCATAAGCATATTCTAACCTAAAAAGCCCCGCTTGTGGCAGGGCTTTCTGGCTAAAATATGTATTATATTACTTCTTTAGGTAGGTCTTTAGGTGGTCGATAGCCTTGTTGGCTTCGTCGATAGCCTGGCGCAGGTCCTTGTCGTCGGCGTCATTGCCTTCGTGGACAACGCTCAGCATCTGGCGGGCTTTTTCTTTGGCCACGTTAGTCTTGTCGATTGCTGTTTGCAGTTGCTTTTGGGCGTCACCCTTCAGGCCTTGGACTTTCTCTTTGGCCTGGCCTACGAGGTCGTTCATTTGGGTGTGGAGCTTCTTTAGCTCCTTTTCAGCCTCACCAATGGCCTTCTGGGCAGTGTTCTTGATGTCCTGGCGGGTTTCTTTGCCACTCTTTGGTGCTGTTAGAATACCTGCGACGTAGCCAGCGACAGCTGCTAGAACTGCACCAAGTGCCCATTTCTTTGCGTTTGATTTGCCCATAGTGCCTTCTCCTTTATTTATCCTTACGGTTGTGATCAATGATGCCCTGGATCAAGCGGAAAATGCCCAATGGCCCAGCGGCCTTTTTAAAAACGTCGCCAACTGCCTCGGCAGATTCGACGACTTTCTCGGCCTTGTCGGCGATGGCCCGGAGCGTCTTGAGCAAACGTATTACCATCACGGCAATCGCGATCGACAAGATCAAAAAGAGAGCCAACGCTGCCGCGAGGATGCTTAGTAGGATTTGTTGCACTGTACTTAATTCCATAATCTAAGTATACAGCACCGTACAAACAGCTGGCTGTGAATTTATTTACTGATTATTTGCTGAGACGGTTCTGCAGGTAAGTCCGGAATTCGGGCCCCAGTTCAGGGTCAAGCAAGGCGTGGTCAACGATAGCTTCAAGGTAGCGCCCCTTGTCACCAGCATCGTGCCAAACACCTTCAATAAAACGGCAGTAAACGTCGTTCGATTTAGCGTATTCATTAATGGCATCGGCCAGTACGATTTCGCCGCCTACGCCGGTTTCTTCTTTGGCGACGATCGACATAATGTCTGGAGTCAGCAAAAAACTACCTGCCGAAGCAAAGTTGGATGGGGTCTTTTCGGGACCTGGCTTTTCGACGAGGCCCTTTACCTTAAAGGTGTGGTCGTCGATTTGGCCGTCGGTGTCGATCATCCCTAAGCGTTTGCTGTCTTCGGGGTCTACCTTAACGGCAGAGATAACTGGACCGTTGCTACCAGCCTTCTCGAAAGCTTCGATAAGCTGCTGGGGGTAAGGCACTTCACAGCGGAAGAAATCGTCTGCAAACAAATAAAAGAACGCTTCGTCCTTTGCGAGCAAGTGCTTGGTGTTTAGCAGTGGGCGTGAATTACCCTTGGGCAGACCCTTCTGGCGCACATACACAAAGTTAGCCATCTCGGCGATCTCTTGGATCATGTCGGCATACTTGTCCTTACCCTTGCCACGTAGTTCGGCCTCTAGGTCTTCGGCACGGTCAAAATGATCCTCGATAGCCCGCTTGGACGAACCGGTCACAATGATAATGTCGGTAACGCCTGCGGCTACCAACTGCTCAACGATAATCTGGATAACAGGCTTATCAACTATCGGCAGCATCTCCTTGGGCATTGCTTTGGTTTGCGGCAAAAAGCGCGTGCCAAAGCCTGCGGCGGCAATTACAGCTTTAGTTGGTCGAGCATAGGCCATGTTTCATATCCTTTCGGTTTCTTCGCAAAGTGTTCTAGATTGTTCTATTGTATACCCTTGCTTGGAAGATTGCTAAGTTAGCTTGGCCATCAGGCGCTCGTACGCCAAAAACAAAGCTTCGGTATCAGTCATTTGTGTCGACCGGCCTATTTTGAATAGCTCAGGGATACTAATAAGTTTAATCTCTATGAATTCCCGCTCGTCAGGCTTGGCACCATCTGGATGTGGTGTACAATCTTCGGCCAAAAAGTAGTGCCACAAGGTGTTGGTATAAGCGTCCTTGTACGTATCACCCAGATGTGTCATCTTTCCTGCCGTATAGCCTGTTTCTTCTTGGAGCTCTCGGCGGGCTGCCTGTTCAAAGTCCTCACCGGCATTAGCGCCACCACCTGGGATTTCGGTCATGATTTTTTCGGGTCCTGGCCGGTACTGCCGCCCTACAATGACTTTATCGTCTTTAGTGAGGGCAATCGTCGCGATCGCATGGGTATTTTCGGCTTCCTTGATGCCAAAGGTATGTACTTTGCCGTCTGGCAGCTCGAAGTTCTTAAATACTACAGTCCGCCAACCCATCTTTTGGACTTCAGTTGGTTCGATTCGTTTCCAAGTAATATTCATCTGGCTACTCCTTATTTGAGTCTGCCCATAATAGCAAAGGAGGCCTGAAGGCCTCCTGCGGAATTTGCGTTAACTGTCTGGTTACAAGCCGAGTTGCTTTTTAATGAGCTCTTGGGCCATCTGCGGGTTGGCACGGCCTTGTGAGTGCTTCATCACCTGGCCTACCAAAAAGCCGATGGCTTTCATTTCGCCATTTTTGACGTC
>CBJLZK010000119.1:0-3605 GCA_966427515.1 uncultured bacterium
CTTTCAGTTCGATCATATCGGTATCATTAGCAAAGTAGCCAGGTTTGGTGATAATTTCACCATTCACCTGCACCTTGCCCAAGCGGATCCAGCTCTCGGCCTGGCTGCGGCTGATTACCAGCCCCTTGGCATGTACCAATTGATCTAAGCGATGTTTCATACTTCCTCATTATAGAATAAGCCCCGCCTACTATGTGCGGAGCTTATTCAGGTTATGACTGTGATTAGTCCTTGGCCCGTTCCAGGTATTCGCCGGTACGGGTGTCGACTTTAATGATGTCGTCCTGCTTAATAAAGGCAGGTACCTTAACCGTAATACCAGTTTCGAGCGTCGCATCCTTTAACACGCTACTCGTGGTGTCACCCTTTACCACGTTCTCTGTGTAGGTCACCTTGAGCGGTACGTTCTTTGGTAGCTCCACGTTGATGACACGGCCATCAAACAGCTGGACTTGGACTTTGTCGCCTTCCTTCAGGTACCCGGCGCCGTCACCAATGATGTCGGCTGGGATTTCAAACTGTTCAAAGGTTTCTTCGTCCATAAAGTAGAACGTCGCACCATCGGTGTAGAGATACTGCACGTTCTGGTTGGTAACGTCAGCGCTGCTGATTGACTCGTTGCCCTTAAAGGTCTTCTCTAGGACTTTGCCATCCAGCAAACTCTTGATACGCACGTTAACGATTGAACCGCCACGGCCCATGACCTTTTGGGAGTACTCCACGACACGATAAGGTACGCCATCAAGCTGGAAGATTGTACCTTTTTTGAGGTCAGTGATGCTTAATGCCATTAGTTTCTCCTTATCTTTTAATCCATCTGTGAAATGATTTGCTCAATGCGGGCCGATATTTGTGCAACATCGACACTACCGAACAAATTATATTCACTTGCTTTGACGATATTGTGCCGTAGCTGTTCGTACACGTGCCTGCCCTCTTTCGCCGCTTGTAGTTGTTCGGCTCGGGTTTGGGCATATTCGTACTCACGAGCGTAGAGACGGCCGTCAACTAGCTGGTGCTTCATCGTATTCACCAGCTGTTTTTCGCTCATTGGCATTTCCAAAGCGTCGAAGAGCGACAGGTTAGAATTCACCTGCTTCTCGAGCTCCTTTGCCTGCTGAAACAGCGGTTCTGCCACCCTTGTCCCCTCGTAGCCTTATTAGTTATTTGCTACGAATGGAAGCAAAGCGATGTGACGAGCGCGCTTGATAGCAGTAGCCAAACGGCGCTGCTGGCTCTCGGTAAGACCAGTCTTCTTGCGAGTCTCGATCTGACCGTAGACGTTCACGTAGCGCTGCAAGGTCTTAAAGTCCTTGTAGTCAAAGTAAGGTACGTCTGTCTTGTGCTTAAAAATCTTAGCCATTAGTTATGTCCTTTTCGTTAAAATGGGATGTCGTCGAGATTGATAGGCTCGTCGCCGATGTCTTCGATCGGTTCATCTTTCTTGTTGCTTGATGATGTGCTACCGGCGCTTTGGCGAGGTTCGCTCGAACCGCCTTCATCACCACCACGGCTGTCAACAAAGGTTACGTCGTTAGCGAGCACTTCCACCTTGCTACGCTTCTGGCCGTCTTGTTCCCAACTGCGGCTTTGTAAACGTCCCTGTACCAGAGCCCTGCGGCCCTTGGTAAGGTATTGGGCAACACGTTCAGCGAGCGGACCCCAGGCTACAACATCGATGTAGTCGGTGGCTTCTTGCCATTCGTTGGTCTTGCTGTCGCGGTAAGCCCGGTTCAGGGCCAAGCTGAAGCTTACGACACTCTGACCGCCAGGAGTCTGGCGGAGTTCTGGGTCCCGGGTAAGGTTGCCCAACAAGATGACTTGGTTTACGCTTCGTGCCATTGATATATCCCCTCTTTCTTAGCTAGGCCTCTGGCCTTAGCTGCTTATTCTTCAGTCTTTTCGTCGCTCCCGGTGGTCTCACCACGCTCGGCAGCCTTCTTGGCCTTTTCGGCTTTCATGGCTTCGGCCTTGGCAATAGCCTTGAGGTCAGGACGAGTAATCAAGAAACGGACGACTTCGTCGGTGATGTTGAGTGTAGACTCAATCTTGCGGACGCCCTGAGCTGGTAGTTCTACGGTGTAGAAAACGTACACGGCGTGCTCGTTTTTCTTGATAGGGTAAGCTAACTTGCGCTTGCCCCAGTTGTCAACGTTGGTAACTTTACCACCGTTGTCAGTGAAGATTTTCTCCACACGGCTAGTTGCCTTTTCCAGATCAATTTCTAGGTCTGGGTGGTACAATACGGCGATTTCGTATTGGTTCATCGCTCCTCCTTTGGAATCCAGGTTTTTTCGGCCTGGATGCGTAAGTCTCTTACCTCTTACGCAGGTTAGTTTTTAACAGAGGTAATTATACCATACTACCCCTAGACAAACAACCTAAAAACGACACTAGGCTAACGGCTTAGGTGGCTTGGTCGCGAAGACCCGCCACCGACTCCGGTCTGCGAACGTTAAAGATATACTGGCATCGTTATTGGCATACTGTTGTGCCTCCCCCGCCCTACCCGTCAGCTGCTCTAGTTCACGCTGCTGCTTGGGACCAGATACAAAAACGGTCACATTGCCATTTACTGAGGTCTGTATGGTATTGCTCGCTAGACCCCGATAGCTATTGAGGCCAATCTCGGCAGAGAAGACTGGTAGTGTCAGTCTACCCACAAAGCCCGCAAACTCGCGGCCTTTACTAATGAGCTCCTTCGTCGGAGCTGGCTGCGCATAGTAGCCCGCTTGCGCCACAGCCCGGACATACAAATAATCGGACATCAGAACATAGCCAAGGTACGCATCGTAGGCTCCGCCGATCCGTACCTCTCTACTACCCCTGACCTCTCCCGTACTGGCAACCAGTTGTAGCGAGCGGTCAACGCCCCGACGAGATTGTTCACTAACCGCAGATGTATCAGCGGTTACCCCTAGTGTCAACATCACACTATCATCGAGGGCACCCTCAAATAAGGGGTGATCTACCCCTATACGTGTAATAGGAATCTGCTCTTGACTCAATTGGTCGGCATAGTCCAACCCTAGTTCAAGTAGGGCGCCTGTCTCTTGCCCGGTATATGTCTTCATAAGATTGTATATTATACAATAAATTGAGTGATACAGCTATACGTCCAGAGTTGTGCTCGTACTTGGTGGCTGCTACCATGGTTAAGTGAAACAAACTCCAACTATAGTCGTGTCCGGTTCGATCGCTATCGACCGGATCATGAATTTTTCGGGGCGGTACAAAGACCACATCCAACCCGAAAAACTCGACACCTTATCCATATCAATCTTTTTAGAAGCACTCAAGGATGCACACGGTGGCGTAGGCGCTAACATCGCCTATTCCCTTGCGCTGTTGGGTGACGAGCCAATCTTGCTAGGCTCAGTCGGGCCAGACGGCCTGCTGTATATGGAAAAGCTAGCTCACCATGGGGTAAACATCGCCCATATTTATGAGAGCAAGCTGCCCACGGCAACCTTTAACGTCATCACCGACAGCGACCAAAACCAGGTGGGAGGCTTTTATCCCGGCGCTATGGTCGATAGCGACGCGCTCAGTTTGGGCAACGGGAAGGACGACGATGCGATCGTAGTGGTGTCGCCGCACGATCC
>CBJLZK010000120.1:0-3581 GCA_966427515.1 uncultured bacterium
GCAGAAGATACAGAAGCTGAGTCTGTCCCCGAACTTGAACCCGAAGATTTACCAGTCCCGGTCACTATGCAATCGCCTAAGCGGAGCTTTTGGGCCAAACTACACAGCAAGAAGGTTTGGATTCCCGCTGTCATTATCGTGGTGCTGGCAGCCTTGGCTGCGGTGCCATTCACGCGTTTTGCAATTGCGGGTACTTTCCTAAGGCAAACCTTTAAGGTCAAGGTTCTCGACCAAGAAACCAATCAGCCTGTCAGTAGCGCTATGGTTAGCCTGAACGGCTCAACGGTAAAGACCGACGGGCAAGGGATGGCTTCGCTGAAGGTTAAGGTTGGTTCTGCCACCTTGGGCGTCAGCAAAAAGTACTACCAAAGTACTACCCAAAAGGTGACAGTGCCTATCCTCAAGCAAAAGCAAACGGCACAGGTGCGTATTAAGGCAACTGGCCGTCAGGTTACTGTAAATGTAACTAATCTTATTAGCGGACAACCCGTAGCGGACGTCAAAGTGAGCGCTGCTGGTACCGAGGCCACCACCGACAAGACCGGTAAGACGATAATTGTGCTGCCAGCCAACCAAACCTCAGTCGTAGCGACGTTGTTGGGTACTGGCTACAACAATGCTAAGGTGACGCTTAAAGTGTCGACTGACCCAACCGCTAATAACGTAACCGTAACGCCTGCGGGTATGGTGTATTTCTTGTCGAACCAGAGCGGCGCCGTTGACGTCGTGAAAGCCAACTTGGATGGCACCAACCGCCAAACTGTCCTGGCTGGTACGGGCAAGGAAGACCGTTACAGCACTACGCTGCTCGCAACACATGACTGGAAGTACCTGGCCTTTTATGCCAACCGTGACGGTACGCCAAAGCTGTATTTGATCGACACCTCAACAGACAAGCTGATCACCATGGACGAGGGCGACGTGAACTTTGGGTTGGTAGGCTGGGTAGGACACCGCTTCGTTTATTATGTGAACCGTACTTCATACCAGAACTGGCAAGCTAACAAACAGGCGGTCAAGAGCTTCAACGCTGACAATAGCCAAATAGCTACGCTTGACCAGACGACTGTTGACGGCGACCGCGCCCATTATGCGTATCAGACTTTTGCTGACTACCATCTAGTACAGGGCAAGGTGACGTACTCAGCCAAATGGTCCGTGGACGCCTACTACGGTAGCACCGACCCTTTGCTAGGTAAAACTGATGTTTTACGTGGTGTGGACGCCGATGGCCAAAACAAAAAGGATTTGCAGGGCTGGACCCACTACAGCTACTCAAATCTTAACTTCAATATGACTGGGCTCAACCAGCTAGGCACCATGGTGACCAATAAAGACGGAAGCTCCACTTTCTATCAGTACGATGGATCGACCATGAAGCAGCTAAGCACAATGACTACCGATCAGTTTTATGCTAATTCTCACATTTACTTAAATTCACCGGCTGGTGGCCAGACGCTCTGGGCAGATAACCGTGACGGTAAGGTAGCCTTATTGGTTGGTGACCAAAACGGCAATAATGGCAAGCCGGTTGCGGCCTTTAGCCGTGGAGGTGTTTACGGCTGGTTCACTAGCGACTACATACTAATAGAACAAAATAACAATGAAGTTGATATCTTGCCGGCTGTTGACATGGGCAATGCTAAACCCATAAAAATCAGTGACTACCTAGCATCTAACTGGATCTACTTCGACTACGACGGTGGCTACGGTGGTCGCTAGTCACTAGGGGCTGGTATCTGGTAAACTAAGGGCGATATATGCCCGACAAAGAAACTCCAAAAACTGGTATTGAGGGAATAGGGGACCAAGCTGCAGGCTCAGCTCCCGAGCTGCCGCACGATGTCGCTAAGCAATATGGTTTGCGCCACGAGCATCAGGTGCAGCCCGTTGCAAAGAGCCTCGTAGAAATACCTGTAACCGCATCTACCGAAAACGACGGGACTACTCCAAAACTTCTGCCAGAGCACACCGACGACGAAGATACTTCTGAAACCGGTGAGCCAGCTACGGCTAGCGCCAAGAGTATCATCGATGACTCCAAAACCGACGCTGCCGTCGATGATATCCTTGCCAAAGAAAGCGACCAGCTGCTTGGTATCCAATCTGCCGAAGTGCCTAGGCCGGCAACAGTAGCTAAACATAAACGCAATATCTTTAAGGCTTGGTGGCGCAACAAGTGGGCCCGCTGGATTACCATCTTGATTTTGCTAGCAGCAATTGCAGTGGTGGCTGTGCTGCCTAAAACCCGCTACGCCACGCTTAATTTTGTTGGCGTGCGAAGTTCGGCGTCGGTAATAGTACTCGATGACACGACGCAGCTGCCACTTAAGAACGTGACTGTTAGTTTAGGGAACGATAAAGAAACTACTGACCGCAACGGCGAAGCTAAATTTAGTGGTCTTAAGCTGGGCACATACCAACTTACCATTAAGCGGATCGCTTTTGCCTCGCACACCGAAACGGTTACGATCGGTTGGGGCAGTAACCCGTTGGGCAGCTATAAACTACAAGCTACTGGCACGCAGTATGCCATCTTGGTGAATGATTTTATTTCGGGCCAAGCTGTTGCCGGTGCCGAAGCTACTACTAATGACCAGGAGTCCGCCCAATCCGACAAGAACGGCAAAATTATCCTGACAGTTGCCGATACCAGCGTAACTAGTTTGGCACTGACAATCACTGCCGATGGGTATCGTAGTGAATCGGTTACCCTGAATGCCGCCAGCGCAGCTAGCACCAAAGTAATACTGGTGCCCGCCCAAAAGGATGTCTTTGTGTCAAAGCAAAGTGGGACATACGATGTGTACTCTGCCGACTTAGACGGCGCTAACCGCAAACTTTTGCTCAAGGGTACAGGTAACGAAGGGCAGAACTTGAGTTTGGTGGTGAGCCCGGATGGCACGCATGCCGCTTTAGTCTCGACGCGCGACAACCAGCGCGATAGCGATGGATTTTTACTCCAAGCCTTAACGCTTATCGACCTTAAAGCCGCTACCAGCGTGACTGTCGACCATGCCGAGCAGATACAATTTGTAGATTGGCAGGGCAATAGGTTGATTTATCGTACGACGCTTGCAGGCGCTAGTGCAGCAGACCCTCAACGCAACAGGCTAATATCTTACGATTACAACTCGAACGCCCGTTTACAGCTGGCGACCGCTAACCAGTTCAACGCAGTCATAAGCGCTCTTGGCGATATCTACTACACTGTTTCTAGTACGGACCCGCACGCAACGCTTGGCCTGTTCAAGATCAGGCCAGATGGCAGTAACAGGCAGCGGCTAACCCAAGACGAGATTTGGACGGCCTTGCGCATAAACTACGGCGTACTGGCTCTGCAAACACCTAACGGCTGGGTTAATTACAATATGCAAACTAGCCAGTCGGCCAACACAAGTGCGCCTGCCAACGTTACAACCTACCAGTTCGCCGAAAACAGCCAACGTTCCCAAAGCGCCTGGGTGGATGTGCGGGACGGCAACGGCACGTTATTACTGCACGATAACAGCAAGAATACCGATAAGACTTTGCACGCCCAAGATGGTCTAACATATCCAGTGCGTTGGCTCGACGACGGC
>CBJLZK010000121.1:0-3572 GCA_966427515.1 uncultured bacterium
CCCCTAGCCAGCGCTTGCATTTAACTTAACTTTATTATGGCATAAGCGTAACGTTTTTGCAAGAGGCGATAGGATTAGCCTAATCCGTAAAAGGGTATGCTCACCTCCAGCGGCACATGGTATCGGTTCGCTCAAACGCTCTGTAGGCGAGCCCCTTTTACGGATTAGGCGTAATCCTGTAGCTCTACAAAACTGTTATGATAATTAAATGAAGACATCACACGATAGTGAAACGCCGGCTCAGGGGCAGCAAGTTATCACCGCCTGTGCGCTTATCTGCCATGATTTTGATGGCGTGACCAAGGTATTCTTGCCCAAGCGGGCTGATACCAAGAGGTTCTTGCCGGGCGTGTACGAAATCCCTGGCGGGCACATCGACTACGGCGAAAATATCATCGAAGGCCTTAAGCGGGAAGTCCGCGAAGAGCTAGAGGTTGATGTCCGCATCGGCGACCCGTTTTTTGTGTTCGACTACACTAACGAAATTAAGGGCTCACATTCGATCGAGGTTATATACTTTGCCTCACTCGTTGGCGACCCCGGCGATGTCAAAATCCATCCCGAGGACCACTCGACCTATCTTTGGATTAGCAAGGATGAGATCGACAAGGTAATCACCCCTGCAAAAGGTAGCGACGACATCGAAATCAAAGCCATCCGTAAGGCTTTTGAGCTGCTTGACGGCGGCAGCGTAGATTTTGCCCGCTAGCCCCTAGGCAATAGCTATAAGCTGATCGGCAATTTCCTGGCTGCTCGCTACAACAAAATCAGGGGTGCGACCATCAACCTTGCCATTTTGGAAGCCCCGGATAATAGCACCCGCTTCGGATACTATCACCTTGGCAGCCACATAATCCTCGAAGTCACCATCTTTGCTTATAACACCTTCGATACGGCCCGCGGCAAGCAAGCAATAGTCGTATGTTGGCGCCCAATGGTCTAATAACCGCTTAATGCCTGCCTCGTGTAGTTTTTTGACGGTCTGTTCGGTGTAATCGTTGGCCGTATTGTAGCCACAGACGTAACTAACGGCAGCACGTGTAATGTCTTGCTCTCCGTTTACATGGATTGGCCGGCCGTTCAGGAAGGCGCCCTTACCCTGCTCAGCTGTAAACATCTGATCAAGTATAGGGTTATAAATAACACCCGCGATAGCATCGTCACCCTTAAGCAGGCCAATACTGATAGCAAAGTCAGGGATACCCAGTACGAAATTACTGGTGCCGTCCAAAGGGTCGATCACAAAGGTATATTCTGAGCCGTTATCGGTAGTGCCGCTCTCTTCGGCGTAGATATTGCAGGCTGGAAACGACCGCTGTAAAGACACGATTATCGCCTGCTCCGATTCAATGTCAGCCTTAGTCCGTAAGTCACCGGCGTTAGTCTTTTCTTCGGCTTCGAGTGCTTGGCCAAAATATTGGTTAACAATTTTGCCGCCAGCCCTGGCAGCTTCGATAATTTTTTGGATATCAATTTGCATAGGGGCAGTATAGTCCACTTTATAAGAGGGTAAAAGTTTGCTATAATTGACCTCTGTTTATGCAACTATCTAACGTCGAATTTTTACCCCTAGAAATTTTAATCTTTGTTGGCCTGTCGGCAGTCTGTTCTGGGCTTAATATCGCCCTGATGTCGCTGGAGCTTGCCGATCTGCGCCGCAAGGCCAAACTTGGCAGCCGCGAAGCCAAACGCGTGCTTCCCTTGCGCCAAAACGCCCACCTCAGCCTGGCAGCCATCCTGTTCACCAACGTCGGTGCGGTTTCGGCCTCGTCACTCTTTTTGGAGCACCACCTGAACGGCCTGCTGGCTGGCGCCCTGAGTACTTTGCTTATCGTCATATTCGGTGAAGTATTGCCCCAGGCATACTTTTCGAGCCGTGCCCTGCGCATCTGCGCCCAATTTGCTCCGCTGCTGCGCGTCATGGTCATCATTACCTACCCTGTTGCCAAGCCTCTGCAACTCCTGCTCGACAAGCTATTTGGCACTCAGGGCCACCCGCACCTCCAAACACGACGCGAGCTTGGCCTGCTGATCTCTGAGCATCTTGGTAACGACGAGAGCGAGCTCGACGAAGACGAAATCGAAATTGTCCGTGGTGCCCTAAAGCTCAGCGAAAAACGTGCCCGCGATATTACCACGCCTATGCGCAACGTGTACTGGCTCACTCCCGAAGACAAGATTGACGCTAAAACTATCGACGAGATCAAAGAACGTGGTTGGAGCCGTATCCCGGTATTCAACAAGCAGCATACTATCTGCCACGGCATTTTGCTCATGAAGGATCTTGTCGATATCGACTTCGACGACGACCCTATGCTGGTAAATGAGCTGCCGTTATATCCTACGCAAATCGTCGGCAGTATGACCGCCCTAGACACCTTGTTCCGTAAATTTATGACCGGTGGTAGCCATCTTATACCAGTCGAAAAAGACGATAGGTTCATCGGTATCGTTACCATCGAAGATCTCCTAGAAGAAATCGTTGGCCACGAAATCGAAGACGAAACCGACCGCACCCGCCGTAACATCAAGCTCAAAACCAAAAAGAAATCTACCAAAACCAAATAACAAAAACGTGCCACATGTTCCTGTGGCACGTTTTTGTTTTAGTGTAATTGGCGCTACTTGCCAGACTTGGCTATCGAAGGCCGCGCCTGGGTCTTTAGGCTTAGGAGCAATGCCCCCACGCCCAACCAGTAGACGAGCATCAGGACTAGAATGCCGACGAGTGGCAGCATGTAGGCAGTGACGATAATAACACTGCCAAGAGCCACAGTGCCATAGATGTTAGCGCGCTTCTTGAGGATGCGTTCGCCAACGTAGTAAGCAACGACCGGGCCGCTTAAGGCGACGAGCAGTAGCCAGACTACAAGCAGCAAAAGTGCAAGCGGCAGGCCAACCAATGTCAGACACAAGCCTAGCGAGATGATCGGCAAGGCGAAGCTTGTAATAATACCCACGATTAGCGACTTGGTAAAGTTCGTAGATAAATGCTTGGCGTTCTTGCGCAGCATTTCTGGGAAGAAGAATGCTAGGACCAGGCTGATAAGCAGCAAGCTAGCTAGCGCAAACAGATAGAAAATAACATTGAAGTGGTAACCCCGCTTGTGTGCCGCAGGCTGGATTTGCTTCGTGCTACCTTTTACTGATGAACCTTTGTCCTCTGTTAGCTTATTCTTGCTGGTGTATTCCAGGTTGCCAGCAATCGCAGCGCTGCTACGCAGGATGACATCAGGGCTACTTAGTTTGGCGTTGCGTGCAACTGGGCCGTTTAGGACCACCTGGCTACCTGTTGCCAGCACATCGCGCCCAACACTACCCTTGATGTTTAGCTGGTTGCCCATGGCTGTTACGTCCTGGCCGACCTTGGCGTTGGCATCCAACGAGAAGTTACTGCTAGCTACAGTAATGCTGCGGCCAACGGTGGCGTCGATGCTCAGGGTTTGGCCGGCGGCACGAACGCTACCATCGATTTTACCCGAGATGGTTACATCCTGACCGGCACAGATTACATCACCGTGCACCGTGGCGTTAATGTTGACTGTTTGCCCGGCACAAAAGACGTCGCCGTT
>CBJLZK010000122.1:0-3569 GCA_966427515.1 uncultured bacterium
TATCAGCTGGGTTCAGGTTACAACTATATACCCCAGCAATCGGACACTGCCTTGCACGGCACTGAAGTGTTTAGTGGTGTCCCAACTGCACCGCTAGCAGCCAACGCAAACGTGGTGAAGTACCAAATCTATATGGACACCACGGTCGGGAACTTTCAGTTCGGCGAGGTTGGTCTGTATGTGGGAACGACCTTGTTTGCGTTAGCCGCGGGATCGAGCTTAATAACGAAGTTAGTAGAAGGAGCTTTGCCGGGCAACACTATTCGTATAGATATGTATCTGTCGATGGTGGGTACGAACTACTCTATGTGGTTAGATCTATCAACGAGTAACAACAAGTTTTTGACGGCAGTTCTAGCAACGCCTGATCAATTACCGCCACCTCAAAACGCGGTACCCAACGCATATGTGATATCAGGTGCTACGAATCAACAGTCTGCATTTTTGGCGTTCACGGACAAGAATGCTCTGTGGCAGTTTGATGCGTATGCGTTTGCCAATCAGGCAACTATATCTATAGTGTCTGCTACTTCAAGCTCTATATCTATTAGTTTGAGTCAGTTTAACCCACTGTTCAACCCAACATACTTTGGCGAAACTTTGATAGAGTTTTCTTCTGGGGTGAACTATGGTATTTGTAGGTATGTAACTTCGACAATTCAGTCAGGTTCAACAGTTGTTTTTAACCTATCATCGTTGTTGATGACTACACCTGCGATAGGTGACTCAGTAGTTGTGTTTACAAGACAGCAACTGTCAACCACGTTACAGAACTTACCTATTGCATCGCATACTCAACTAGGCGTGATTAAAGTTGGTACATCGATGACTATACAGTCAGACGGTACCCTGGACGTGTCACCAACGTCGTATCCAGTTACTTCAGTCAACGGCATGACCGGTGCAGTAATTGTCTCAGCAACGAATATCTAAGGGTTTGCTCAAGTGGCTTATACTGGCAGGTATTCTGATTTGATTGGGGCACCCAGTCCCTACACCTTGCCTAGAGCAACTACAACTACTTTAGGCGGGGTTATAGTACCAACATCGGGGAACTGATCTGTTGACGGCCTGGGCAATATAGGTTTAGGGTTCCCGCCGGTTAAAACTGTTAACTCGGTGTCGCCAGATGTTAATGGCAATGTGCAAATCTCAGTGTCTAACATAGGTTTGATCAATCCGACTGCTGTAGCAGCGTCAACAGACCTGAACACTATGCAAACAACGGGGTTGTTTTTTGTCACAGACTCAGTAGCAACCACGCTTGTCAACTCTCCGTCATCAATCGGGGGCATTCTAGAGATAGAACCCTTCACTACTACTGCCTCTGGTGGAGATGTAATACAAACATTTAAATCTGCAACGGGAATATTCTGGCGCAGGTATCAAAGCGGTTCTGCTACTTGGACCTCTTGGTCAGCAGCATACGTAGGGGCTACTATACCTGTTGCAACTACAACGAGTACGGGTGTGGTTCAGGTTGGTTCAGGTTTAGCAGTTACTAACACTGGGGTACTGTCCGCTAATGTTCTAACAGTAGCTGGCAAAACGGGGAACGTAACTTTAGTTGTTGCGGATGTTGGGGGCGCAGCACCATTAGTCTCTCCTACATTCACTGGTACTCCTACTGCTCCACCGCCAACTACAGGTGATAACTCGACTAAAGTTGCAACTACTGCCTTCGTTCAAACAGCAGTAGCACCATTAGGTGGACCTACGTCAAGTCGCCCTTCTAGTCCTGTAGCTAATATGATGTATGTAGACACAACTTTGGGATACCCAATATGGTACATTAGCGGTCAGTGGGTAAACTCTTCAGGGTTTGGTCCTGTGTAATAGGTATAGGTGTCTACGATGCGAAAATTTCTCCTGCTCTTTAGTATTGTTCCGAGTTTGTGCTTTGGTCAAACTTATGACATTCAAAACCTAACCGTGCATGGAACTACAACTTTTAACTCTACTATCAATTTTGGATCGTCTCCAGTTTTCACTCAACCAGTTTCAATACCTGGAGCAACAGGCAGTCAGGCTTCGGGAAACGTAGGGGAAATTCAGGTTCAGAGTGGATCGTTGGCTAGCGGTAGTTTAAACAGGAACGCTGGTACTAACATTACTTCCATGAGTGTACCTGCTGGGGACTGGGATGTTTACGGATGGGGCTGTGTAAGTCCTAACAGCAGTAACTTCACCTGGGGAGGAGTTTCTTTATCTACAACCAGCGCTACGCCTGACTGGAACCAGGGTTGGAACTTTACCTCAACTCTTTTATCACAGAACTATTGTTACGGGATTCCGGTGTTTCAGATAAACTCGTCTTCGACAACTACGTTGTATCTGGTTGTGTACGCTGCCTGGTCAACTTTTGGAACTACAACACCACCGAGTGCCAGCGGATATATAACGATAGTTAGGAGATAATATGAAAAAGCTATTCCTAGTCCTCTCTTTCTGTCTTTTTGGTGCAGCAAAAGACGCCCAGTCTCAAGCATACTCAGTGCAGAATCTGCACGTACACGGAACTACATCAGCTCTAGGCTCAGCAAGTTTTGTTTCAGCGAACACGATCCTAAATCCTTCTGCACGGGGCAGAACAAATGGTTCAACACCAGGAACAGGTTACTGGGGAGAGATACAATCAGCGGCGTTTGGGACAACAACTTTAACAAGCAACACAATAGCTGTTTTAGGTTCTGCTTCTGTGCCTGCAGGTTTGTGGCACGTAGTAGGATTTTCTTGCGTTACAGAAACGGGTGCTACAATAACTGCTAATTACCAAACAGCGATATCTACCTCGAGCTCGTCTGCATCCGACTGGAGCCTATTGCCTCAGGTTACTTCTGCCTCAAGTGCAACAACCTGCCTAAGAGCATCGTCTTTATTTCAGTACTTTTCCAGCACCACGACAGTGTATTTGTTAGGGCAAGCTGGATTCAGTGCTGGTTCTGAAGCTGCAACTGGGTCTATAACATGGAGAAGGATCAAATGAGAAAACTAATAGGCACCTTTTTAGTAGCTCTGTGGATTTCTATTCCAGTCGAAGCATATGACATAAACAACCTTGTAGTACAAGGAACAGCTACCTTAACAGGAGTAGCTACGTTCAGTAGCACCACCAGTTTCTCTAACCCGATGCCTATTCAGGGTGATACTAGCGGAACTCCAAAAGGATCTGGGTATGTAGGGCAAATAATAGGACCCAGTAGTGGGTCAGCGACACTATCGGGATCAGCTGTAGGAACTAACATAATCTCTATATCTTTGCCTGCTGGAGACTGGGACATATTTGGTCAGCTTTGTTTTACAAATACTGGTGGCGACTCTACACTTGGTGACTATGTGGGAGTTAACCTATCGACTACTAGCGGGGATAGGACAAACGCTGTGTACTCAAAGGCAATGATAATTTCATACACTAATTTGCAGTGTATGCCTACACCCTACAGGCATGTTGTTTCTGCATCGTCTCAAACAGTGTACCTAGTAGGGTTTGATAGTTGGGCTAGTGGTCAAAACCCCATCATTTCTGGATCAGGATCTCTTTGGGCAAGGAGAAAATCATGAGTAGACTA
>CBJLZK010000123.1:0-3548 GCA_966427515.1 uncultured bacterium
CCTGCAAAGGCTTAGAACGTTGGGTCTACGAACAATTGCCGAGTCTGCCCCACGACCATACCCTGATCGTTCCCGACCGCCGCAATACGCTACCGCACACTATCTTTGCCCTTAAGCATATTGCCGACTCGCCCGAGGAACTCGTACTCTTTGCCGGCACCGATATTTTTGCCGAAGACCAACCAGCTTTTCTGGCATCTATCCAGGCAGCAATGGAGCAGGCCAAACCAGCCGCTATTACGTTTGTAGCCAGCAACGCCGAACGCCCAGACACCAACGCCGGGTACGTGCAGGCTGACCAAGCTGGCGCGGTATCGGCTTTTATCGAGAAACCCGACGAAGCTACTATTCAGGAGCGTATGCTGGCTGGCCCCTTTTACAAGACTATGTTCACGCACATATTGTCCGGTGCAGCCCTGCGCCAGGCCTTGCATGACGCCGACACCGACATTTCCAAGCAAGCCATTGCCCTCATGGATACACCCATGGAACGCTTCGAAGAAACCTTTTTGTCCCTGCCTTTCTGTGACATTAGCAACGCCGCTTTTGCCTACGCCAAAAACCTGCGCGTGGTGCCAACCAGCACCGACTTTAGGGATTTGGGCAGCTTCTCGACGCTCTACGTCGTGAGCGACAAAGATTATTACGGCAACGTCGTGCACGGCAATGTCATCTTGGATGGCGACTGTAGCGGCAACGTCATTATTAACCAGCTCGACCAGCCACTCGTGGTTATCGACACCAAAGACAGCGTAGTAATCCAGACCGACCACGGCAGCCTTTGTGCACCTCTATCCCAAAGTAACCGTGTCGGCGAGATATATAAGCAACAAATCCATGCCCACGAGTAAGCCAGACATTCACCGCCTCTTCGAACTACAGGAATTCTTACTACAGTTCCGTGACATCAAGCGTATCATCAGAATCCCTGGAAAGCCCGACGAACAAGAAAACGACGTCGAGCACAGTTACCATTTGGCACTTGCCGCCTGGTTTTTGGCCCAGCACTTTCCGGAACTAGATGCCAACAAGGTCATCCGTTACGCACTGGTCCATGACCTAGTCGAAGTCCATGCCGGCGACACTCTGCCCTGGGCCAAAGACGGCAGTGTGGAGGCTAAAGCTGATCGTGAAGCCGAATCACTAGCACGCATCCAGCAGGACTGGGCTGACTTTCCCGAGATGCTCGCCGACATGGCCGCCTACGAATCCCGCCATGACGAAGAAGCCAAGTTTGTATACGCCCTGGACAAGGTGATGCCTGTAATGCTGGCCTACATGGCCAAGGGCCACAACTGGCACAAGTACGACATCACCATCGACAGCCTGCACGAACAAAAAATCACCAAGGTGGCTATCTCGCCCAAGATCAACGACTATTACCAACAGTTGTATGGCTTAATCCAGCAACATCCCGAATACTTCCCCGACCCAAAACAACAAGACTAGCCAACAGAGAGAAACTGTGGTATATTTGGTCACTGTAAACGCATATGGCGGCGTAGCTCAGCTGGTTAGAGCACAGGACTCATAAGCCTGGGGTCAGTGGTTCAAGTCCACTCGCCGCTACCAAGAAAAAAGGATTACTACCCGGTAGTCCTTTTTTCTTTGGCATCCTTGCTATGATGTAACGTATGGACACTGCCAACCCCAAACAACTCTCGGCCTGGCGCTTTATTGTTTGGTTTGGCATTGTTAGCTTGTTTGCGGATTTTGTGTACGAGGGCGCACGTGCCGTCACGGGTCCGTTCATGGCCCACCTTGGCGCGTCGGCGTTGTTGGTAGGCGTTGTGACTGGCGCTGGTGAAGCGCTGGCACTAGCCGGCCGCTTAGTAACCGGTCCAATGGTTGACAAAACCAGGGCGTACTGGCCACTGGCTATCTTGGGCTATGCGCTCACCATTGTGTCAGTGCCCTTGTTGGGGGCTGCTACAACTGTGTTGGCTGCATCGGTGTTAATCATCGCCGAACGCGCCGGCAAAGCCATCCGCAGCCCAGGCAAAGATGTGATGCTGTCGCATGCCACTGCCACTATTGGGCGGGGCAAAGGCTTTGCTGTGCATGAAGCCCTGGACCAAATTGGCGCCGTGGTTGGCCCGCTGGTAGTGGCGCTGGTTTTGGCACTAACCCACAACAACTACCATTGGGGCTTTGCCGTACTGGCCATCCCTGGTGCCCTTGCCTTGTTGGTGCTGGTTAAATTGCGCGCCCAAGTTCCCGACCCCGCTGTCTACGACCACAAAGCTAATAAGACGTTTACTTTGCCACATTTGGACGTCAAGGCTTTCCCCAAAAAGTTCTGGCAATATTTGCTGTTTACCTTCCTGGCTACGGCTGGGTTTGCTACGTTTGGCGTACTGTCGTACCACTTGGTTAAGCAGCACGTGGTAGCAGCGCCCCTCATCCCCATAATTTACGCTGTAACCATGGGTGCGGCTGCCTTAATGTCGCTGCTCTCCGGGTGGCTGTACGACCGTATCCATATACGCAGCCTTGTGTTGGTACCATTCTTAACCGCCGCTATCCCATTATTCGCATTTAGGCAGAGCGTCGGCTTGGCAATTGCTGGCATTATTCTGTGGGGCTTTGTGATGGGTATCCAGGAGTCCACTATGCGCGCCGCCGTGGCTGACATTATTCCCGCCAATGTCCGCGGTACTGCCTACGGCATCTTTGCCTTAGGTTTTGGTGTTGCAAGCCTAATTGGCGGGACAATTGCCGGATACTTTTATGGGCGTTCAGTGCATGAACTACAGGTAGTTGTCGTGGCTATTGAAGTTGTGGCGCTTGGGTTTTTTGCAGTTATGCGCAAGTAACTCTACACCCCTGTTACAAATCATCCTTACATTGACAAATTAGCAATAAAATGCTAATGTTATTAATTATGTCTGCTGAATCTGCCAACTCATCAGCATCACCAGAAATGTCAGGCCCAAATGGCGCAGAGCTTAGTTCTGCCCAAAGCTACGGTAGCAGCCTTGAGCGAGTCGGCCAGACCATCGACAACATCGATGCGGCTTTAGCTGCCAATGAAGGAGCATTAGCCCTGGGCAGCGCAGGCGTACAAGTAGACCTAGAATCTACTAACCCGAACTCAGACACCAAAACTACCTCAGCCGCGCCAAGGCACGCAAATCATGACATGAGTTGGCTCGACCGGCACTTCCCCGAAAAACCCGGTTCAGAGGTAACGCATCGGCACACATCTACAAATACACCTACTACGGATACCTCTGCCAGGCGTAGTTCTTCGCGCCGGGCAGGACTCAGCAACCCTGCCAGTAGTTCTGCTGCGCCATATTCCATCCAGACACAACGCAGCCGGAGCTACACCTCTGGTGCCACCCCACAATCCGCACGAGTTGGCGCAACCACCAACATGAACGCTTATTGGGCCCCATTGCGCAGTAATACGGTAACCATGCAGCCTAGCCCCGTCATCGGACAATATAGCTCGCCAGATGTAAGCCCATTGCCAAGCTTTTTCCCACCAAAGTCAGCCGGCCGTGCGCGTACTGGCAAAGGCTACTTTGGCAAAGCTGCCTAGA
>CBJLZK010000124.1:0-3539 GCA_966427515.1 uncultured bacterium
GACAATTTGGGCAGGAGTGTACTGCGACTTAATTAAGTAATCAGCCGCGCCCAAGGCTTTGGCTTTTTCCATAATGTTGGGGCTGTCCAGATTGCTCACGATAATGACTTTGGTATTAGGATGTTTGGCGGCAGCAAAATCTTCCAAAAAATCAATGCCACCCATATTCAGCATCAAGACATCAAGTACGATGCCGTCAAACTCGTGGGTTTTGACCTTCTGCAAGCCTTCATAGCCGCTCGTCGCCGTTTCTACCTTAAAGCCTGCCCGCCGGAATGCGTCAGCATACAAGCCCTTGATACTTTCATAGTCTTCTATGATTAAAATGTTACTCACGTAATAATCCTCGCTTTACAATTTTGGTAACTTAACAACAAACGTCGTACCTTTGCCGAATCGCGAACTGGCTGTAATCTCACCCTTGTGCATATCGACAATGCGCTTAGACAGGTAAAGGCCCAGCCCGCTACCCTCGGAACGGATAGTCGAAGCGCTGCCCACCCGCGAAAACTTCTTGAAGAGCTTGCTCATGTCGTCTTTACTAATGCCGGGGCCGGTATCTTTAACCGTGACTTCAACCGAAGAGCCAACAGTTCTTAACTTGATCTCGATAATGCCCTGGTCGGGGGTAAATTTGCCGGCGTTCCGAATAAGAT
Organism: uncultured bacterium; assembly: GCA_966427515.1. Taxonomy (GTDB): domain Bacteria; phylum Patescibacteriota; class Saccharimonadia; order Saccharimonadales; family UBA4665; genus JARIHD01. The sequence goes on from CBJLZK010000124.1 coordinate 657, forward strand.
TCTCGAGAACAATGTGGATACGTCCACTATCAATGTTGGCAGCAAGAGGGTGCGCAGGTTTGGTAAAGACCACGTTTTGGTGCTGCTGCTCAAAGAACAGCTGCTGCTCGGCCAAAATACCGTCAATAATCGGTACCAGATCAGTTGGCTGCTTGTTTAGGATGATCTGGCCTGCCTCGACTTGGGCCACGGCAAGAATTTCGTTGATCAACTTAATCTGGCGCTCATTTTCTTCGTACGCCGATGATAAGATTTGGCGCTGCTTAACCGACAAGCCTTTGCCCGGCATGTCATCAAACAAGGATAAGAAACCTTTTACGGCAGTAGCAGGGGTACGCAGTTGGTGCGACACCAACAATACGAATTCCGACTTGACCTTATCGACTTGCTCCAGGCTCTCGGCCATGTTGTTAAAGCTTGCAGCCAGCAAGCCAAACTCGTCGTTTTTGCGCTTGTAACGGATCCGGTAGCTTAGCACGCCCTTCGCGATTTGCAGTGCGCCATATTGCAAAACCGTCAAAGCTTTAGATATTTTGCCGTAGATAAACATTAAGTTAATACCGGTGATCAGCACCATCAGGGTAATAATTATTGTGGCAATGGTCTTGGTTTGCTGCCGCACACGCAGCAGTTCTTCGTGCTTTAGGCTCGAGAGTTCGAAGGCAGAGGATACTTCGATTTGCTGTTTCGACACCAACCGGAACGCCAGCAGGTCCTGGTACTGTGTGAGATCAGCCATATGCTGCGGTGAAGACATGGCGCTGTAGCTCGTCCTAAGCCCATCAAACAGGGATACGACAGCCAGATGTTGCGCCTGGATACTGGCCATAAGTGTTTTTTCCTGGGCATCTGATATTGGATAGCGCTTGAGCATATCCGACAGACGATTATGTTCTATCTGCCATTGGTTATATGACAGGTTATCGTGATACAAGATGTAATCAAATGTCTCAAAGCGGATTTCAGTAATCGCCTTAACGATGGCCGTTGCATTGGCCTCTTTTTGATTAGCCAAGTTATCCCGGTGCGAAGCATACACCGCAAAGCCAGCAAAAAAAATAAGCAGGAGGACTTCCGACAGGGCCACCAGTAATACCTGTCCCTTAATCGTGGGCGGCGTGGCTTGCACTTTTTTAATGGATAATCGTGACAGCATCGGGATCTACCGCCTCCAGCCCATTAAAGTAGATAACTTGCAGGTAGTTTGGAACACGATTCTTACCGGTAACACCATTAGCTACCGCCCAGCGAGCCTGTTCCTCGAGGTTAATAAGTAAGTATTCATCCAATGAAACGTCGGGGTTTAGACGCGGCCAAATTCGTGCTGTGTAAGCATCCGTGTAATGCAGGTAGCCGCCCACGATCTGGGCTGCCAACCGGTTATGCTCTTGCGCGAATGCCTGGGCTGCTAGCAACGCCTGGAGATATCGCTGTACTGCCTCGGGATGTTTTTTGACCAAGTTATCATTGCCATATAACAAGCTAGAGAGTTTCTCGTCGCCCTGCATCGACCAAATCACTGCATTGGTTCCTAGCTTGGCTTGGACATCATAGATATGAGGGTCAAACGACACCATCGCGTCAATTTGGCCAGACTCAAGCATGGTTGTTAGATCGTCCGGTGAGCCATAGACCGTCGAAACATCCTGGGAGTGTAATTGGTTAAGGATCAGAAAACTTCCAAAATAAAACTCACCAGCGGTATCCCGTATCAGGCCGATCTTCTTGCCTTTAAGGTCGCTTGGTTCTTGGATGCCGTGGTCGCGGCGTGCGGCCATAAAAAACGATTCAGCCCGCAACTGCGTCGCCAGAATACGCAAATTGGGATTATTAAGGCTAGTCGTGACACCAACGTAGTCGGCTGCCGTCGCCATGTCGATCTTGCCAGCTACCACGTCAGCAACCGCGGACGGGCCAGATGGATACTCCTTCATGGTCACATCCAGGCCGTACTTTTTAAAGTATCCTTGTCTTTGAGCAATGATCGACAGTGCACTGTATTCGCCCACATTGCCAGTGGTGACATGTTCCGGAGTAAGGACTTGAGGCATGTTGGCCCGGCTGTACACGCTCAACAAGATGATAACAAGAACTGTTCCAGCAGCCAGCACAGCCAGAAGAAAGTTAAAGTTCTTGCTAGCCGGCTTCCCACTTTTTGGCTTCATCAACCTTAGCCTTTTGCTTTACGCTGCTCGATCATTTGCTGAACCATATCGGTCAATTGCTTGGGAGTCATGTCTGATTTAAGAAGGTAATTATTCGCGCCAAGCTCCAGCGCCTTATTAAGTAGCTCAGTCGTGTATAGATTGCTAATAATGACTACTTGCGTCTCGGGGTGCCTGTGAGCGTCAAATTCGCGCAAGAAGGCAAAACCATCACCTTGTGGCATAAGTAAGTCGAGTAAAATAAAATCAAAGCGCTCGGCTTTAGCAAGCCTCAGGCCATCTGCGCCGTTGTCAGCTAATTTTACGATGTGCTTCTTTCGTTTTAAGCTCTCGGCGTAAATCTTTTGAAGACTCTGATAATCTTCAACAACTAGGACCTTGGCCATTCATGCTCCTTTGGGGCGTATATTTTGATAACCAGAAGCGCGTCAACATGAACAATACCGCTTGAGGTCACACTGGAACTGTAAGATTTCTTACAGAATGTAGATGATAATTTTGATTTGCACTGAGGTAGGCTAGCTCAATCTAGCCAACAGATGCTGTTTGTAGGGTAACTAGTAGCTCCAGACCGGTGTCGATAACAGCATTGACATTGGCAAGTTGGAACTCAATGTCTTCCTTGGGGCTAAGGTCAAGGCCACTACGTGGCGAGGCATACAGCCCGTGGGCTGCTCCAGCAACAGTAACACACCGCAAAAACAAAACGAGAAACAAG
>CBJLZK010000125.1:0-3509 GCA_966427515.1 uncultured bacterium
ATGAAGCTAAAACAGTTGATCCTAACTCTGCGCGCAAGAATCCTAATAGGATCAGGGTTAAGTTGCCGGCATTGCACCCAGGCTCATATGAAATTCATTCGGAGTATATCTATTGGTTCAATCCCTTTAAGAATGGACAAGTGGATATAAATCTTGCTTCATTGATAATTAGTGAGGGAGAAAAATGAGTTTTCAGATAACTAGTCAACAGATACTTCAGTTAAACCCGAGATTAGCAAACGCTGATGAGCTAGCTTCCGGCATAAACAGCACGGCAGCAAAATACAGTATTGATCAATCACTAAGAAGACTACGCTATTTCGTAGCTCAATCTTTTTATGAGACACAACAGTTTACGTTTTGGGTAGAAAACCTTAACTACACAACACCATCGAGGTTAGTTGCTGTGTGGCCCCGAAGATTTACAGTTACTGGTGAACCGGGTAAATCAAATGCCAATATGTATGTTAACAATCCTCAGGGACTGGCTAACTTAGTGTACGCAAATCAGTACGGTAACGGTGATCAGCAGTCAGGCGATGGATTTAAATTCAGGGGAAGAGGCGCGTCCCACCTAACGTTTAAATCTAACTATTATGCGTATAGCATGAGTGCCTATGGTGATGACCGAATTGTTCAGAATCCTGATTTAGTAGCTCAGCCCTCAGATGCCTTTAAGTCAGCAGGTTGGTTTTGGGACATAAAAAAGTTAAATGCACTAGCAGACGCAGATTCCTTCACAGAAGTAACAAAGATTATAAACGGCTCTATCGCAACTGTGCCACAGAGGTTACCTGTACTCAACAGGGTGAACGCAGTTATTGTGTGAGTCGACTAACAGAAACACATTCTAAGGTGAAACATGGCAGACCCAATTCTTTATTATGACGTTACGTTGAATAACGGTGGCAGCAAGACTCAGATAACCGTACCTTGGGTTTTAAGTTTTCCACCTTTGAACGCATCAGATATCAGAATTATAGTTTTAGAATCAGCTGTCGGCCATCTACCTCAGGGCATGTACTTAGGTAGACAAAAAGCGTGGCAGTTAGCAATCCCATATGTGGATTTAATTGAAGCATGCCTCGCTAACACAACAATTGACATAAACATCGGTATCAGCGGGCCGATTGATTTCAGCCACAAATTCAGTAATGTGCTGGTGTACACCAATGGAGAACTAATATCTGGCACTAGCGTAGATGCGCAGATAGCATCCATATACGGTATTTTAACCACACCGAACACGGCTGACATTGTCCATACAGTAGACGGTCAGCTACCCGACGCAACTGGAAACGTGATTGTCGAAGCGTTGCCTGCTGAAACCCCGTCGGCATCCAGCCTGTCAATAGTCAATGACCCAGGCAGCACTACCGGGAAGATCCTTCTTAAAAACATAGTGTCAGCTTCGCGTGATATAGTAGTGACAGATAATGGCACTAATATCACGCTTACGGCGCAGGATATCGTTTCTGCGGTTGAGCCGACACCAAATGAGACAGGATCGGTGTCTTTAATTGCAGATGATGGTTCTATAACGCATATTGCTCAGGTTAAACAGCTTATAGCTGGTGCTAATATATTTCTAGGCACAGATGCAAACGCAATTACGGTCAATGCTATACCTCAGAACGTTCCTGGGTCACTGTTGGGTGTTAACTCTACAGGCACCGGTATATCACTAGTCAACAACAGCGGCGTACTATCGCCGTACATAGCACTGATTAAAAGTGTAACTGCAGGTACGGGTGTCACTATAGTTCAGGATGGGCTAAATGAAACACTAACCATTTCTGCACCGTTAGCCGGTGTGTCCTCGGTGAATGGTTTAACCGGGGGTGTTACGCTTGCAGCAGGTACCGGAATATCGTTGCAGCAGGTAGGTCAAACAATAACAATCAATAGTGCAGGAGCACCAGGAACAGTAACTGAAGTGGCAATGTCAATGCCGCCTCAATTCCTAGTGTCTGGATCGCCCGTAACAACTACGGGCACGCTAACAGCAAACTGGGCATCGCAGAATGCTAATGTAGCGCTAATGGGACCTGCGTTTGGCGGTGCTGCACAGCCGACGTTTAGATCTATTCAACCGCAGGATCTGCCGCTAGCTACATCCTCCACCGTTGGTGTAGTTCAGCCGGGTTTTGGTATTCTGGTAAGTGGTGGTGTTATATCTGTAAACTCAAACTCTATAGTTGGCTCATTTAACGGTAGGACAGGTGCAGTTACTCTACAGCTATCCGACATTACAGGGGCAGGAGGGGCACCGCTAAACAGTCCCGCTTTTACTGGTACACCTACTGCACCTACCCAACCAACTAGCGATAACTCTACTAACATTGCAACAACAGCATTCGTTAAAGCGGCAATTGGGGCTGCAGGTGTTACGAGCTTCAACACTAGAACTGGTGCAGTTACACTACAAGGTTCAGATATTACTGGAGCTGGTGGAGCGTTACTAGCATCCAATCAGTCCTGGACAGGGTCAAACGACTTTACATCAGGTAGTGTGTTAGTTTCAACTAAAGCACTGGGAGACAACTCTACTAGTGCTGCGTCTACTCAGTATGTGTACAACGCGCTGTCGGCTACAGTAAACATACCGGTTTCAGGTACAAACATCACATTAACTGCGAGTCAGTATTCAGCCAGAATTCTAGTGTTCACAGGTACGCTAACGGCGAACATAACAGTAACATTGCCTACAACCGGTGAGTGGTCAGTGTATTGCCCCGCAACTACTGCAGGGTTTTCGATCACACTAAGTAATGGAACGGGAGCAACCCTACCAGTAGCAACGGGCAACATAGCGGAAATTATTTCGAATGCAACTGCAGGCATACTGTCGGTAGTCGATAACGCTACGGGTGTACAGTCTTTCAACACTAGAACCGGTGCGGTTACGCTGACTAGCGGTGATATTACTGGTGCAGGAGGCGCGTTACTGGCTTCACCTGCTTTTACAGGCACACCCACTGCGCCCACACCTACTACTGCTGATAGCTCAACTAAAGTTGCAACAACAGCCTATGTACAAAACAACTTAACTGCCTACGCTCCACTGGCCTCACCGACATTCACAGGAGTACCCGCAGCACCTACTGCTAGCTCAGGAACTAGCACTACTCAAATAGCTACTACTGCATTCGTAGCAAATGCTATTTCGGGAATTGTTGGAGTTTCGTCATTCAACACCAGAACTGGCTCAGTAGTACTCCAGTCAGGAGACATTTCAGGTGCAGGTGGTGCACTGTTAAACTCGCCTGCGTTTACTGGGATACCTACTGCACCCACAGCAGCTGTTAACACGAATACCACGCAGGTTGCTACAACAGCATTCGTTGTAGCTCAAATATCAGCATCAGGTGTTACGAGCTTCAACACTAGAACTGGTGCAGTTACACTACAGAGTTCAGATATTAGTGGTGCTGGTGGTGCTCTGTTAGCTTCTCCTGCTTTTACTGGAGTTCCAACAGCTCCTACTGCACCAACTAACACTAATACCA
>CBJLZK010000126.1:0-3489 GCA_966427515.1 uncultured bacterium
ACGAACTAATGACACCGCTCACTGCCATGCAAACTACCATCGAGGTAGGCCTGCGAAACCCTAAACTAGACCTCAGCAGCGCCAAGACGCTCCGGACGGAGACCTTAGACGAAGTTCAAAAACTGAGTGCCCTAGCGAACGGCCTACTAAAACTTACACGCAGCAATAACCAGGAAATGCCCAAAGAACCAGTCAAGCTCAGCAAAGTAGCCAAAGAAGCTGCAAGCCAGTTAGAGCTGGCGGCCAAAACCAGGGGCATTACTATCAAAAACGAAGTCGGGCCAGAGCAAACCCTCGGCGACCACATAAGCTTAAAGGAGCTGGTGGTTATCTTGCTAGACAATGCCATCAAATATAGCGGTCCCAAGACCACTATTACGCTGTCGTCTAAGCTCCAAGGGCACACTGTATTCCTGGCAGTAACCGACCAAGGCCAGGGGATGAAGGCCATGGACGTCACGCATATTTTTGACAGGTTTTATCGTGCCGACCAGTCACGTTCACGCGACCATCACGTTGAAGGCTATGGGTTAGGCTTATCCATTGCCCAGCAAATTGCCGAAGCCCATGACGGTGTTATCGAAGTTAGAAGCAAGTTGGGCGAGGGCTCAACCTTTACTGTCAAATTGCCCGCCAAAGAGTAGTAAGCGTTTTATCAGGTAGATCCTTTATGCTTGGATATACCTGCTTCCGGGAGGTGGCAGGCCAGACAAGAAAGGAGGTAATGACGCATGAAACTCAAGAAGGCATTGCTCGTAACAGGCGCAGCCAGTACGGTTGGCCTTTCGTCGATCATAGGTGTTGGCGTGGCTTCGGCCCAAAGTAACACCACGACCACGAACAAGCCAACGGGTATCGTGGACGAGATTGCACAGAAGTTCAATCTGAATAAGCAAGACGTACAAGCGGTTTTTAAGCAGCACCACCAAGAAATGGAAGCCTACCGCCAGCAAAAGCTCCAGGCGGCTCTTGATAAGGATGTACAAGGTGGTAAGATTACCAGCTCCCAAGAGACACAGATCCTGGACAAGCTGAAACAGCTCCAAAGCTACCGTGATTCGCTGAAAGGCAAAACGCCTGCAGAGCGGCGGCAGCTAATGCAGCAAGAGCGTAGCCAGCTTTTGCAGTGGGCTCAGGATAACAATATCCCTACCGATATTGCTCCATTCCTACATGGCCCAAAGAACAACTAGACACCTAGCCATAATAGGCAGCATTCCAACCTCTCCTCACAACAAAGAACCGGCATCCCATGGCTAGATGGGTGCCGGTTTTTTGATTCTCAGTCTGTTCTTAGTGAAGCGAACTAAACTAGGGCTAACATTCAGGTAACGTCAATCGAAAGGAGCGGCAGTGAATGTATTAACCAGAGGAGTGCGCAATGCGTTTCGTAACAGCATTCGTACTTTCTCGATTACGATCATCCTGGGTCTAAGTATTGGCCTGGCGTTGGCGATGGTAATGGCGCGAGGAGCAGTCGAGAACAAGATTACCTCGGTCAAAAGCTCGATTGGCAACACCATTACGGTCAACCCTGCGGGCCTGCAGGGCTTTGAGGGTGGTGGCAACCCGCTGACAACCTCACAACTCGATAGCGTAAAAGGGGTAGCGCATGTTACGGGCGTGCTTGAAACGCTTCAAGACCGTTTAACAACCGATAACACCAACCTAACCTCGGCTATCGACGCAGGCAGCTTGGGCAAGCGCTTTAGCGATAATAACGGTGAGCGCATTCAATTCATGCCCAAGGCCGAAGTAGGCACTAATGGTCCTGTCGTAAATGGCAACGGCAGTGGCAGCTTTACTACCAGCTTTACGCCACCCATCCAGGTAGTTGGTACTAATGACGTCAATGCCTCGATTAAAGCCCTTAACAGCTCGGTAAAGATTACCAGTGGCAAAGCCTTTGCCAATAACTCCAGTGATAACGTCGCATTGGTGGGCAAGAATTTGGCTGACAAGAATAACCTGCGCGTTGGCTCTACTTTTACGGCTTACAGCACGACCATAACCGTCGTAGGTATTTACGATACTGGCACGCAGTTCTCGAATAACAGCGTCGCGATGCCGCTTGCAACCGTCCAGAAGCTTACAAGCCAGGCTAACGACATTACTAACGCGACAGTTACTGTCGACTCGGTCACTAACGTTGACGGTGTGGTGTCGGCTATCAAGAACAAGCTCGGCAGTGCAGCTGACGTGACAAGTAATCAGGACCAAGCTAACAGTGCTTTGGCTCCGCTCGAGAACATCAAGACTATCTCGCTGTACAGTCTGATTGGTGCGGTGGTTGCTGGCTCCGTCATCATTTTGCTCACCATGATCATGATTGTGCGTGAACGCCGCCGCGAAATTGGTGTGCTCAAGGCTATAGGCGCCTCAAATATAAAGGTTGTTACCCAATTTATGGCCGAAGCAGTTACCTTTACCGGCCTTGGGGCTGTCATTGGTGTAGTGATTGGCATTATCGGCGGTAGCCCGATTACCAGAGTATTGGTCAACAATGCTACTTCATCTAGTGATGCGGGCCCTGGTCCTGGCGGCGTGACAGTTATGCGTGGTGCCGGTCGCGTACTGCGCAACGTGGGGCTGAACGGCCAAGGCTTTAAGGACATCCATGCCGTGGTAGGCTGGAGCATCTTGGTCTATGGTTTGCTAGCGGCACTGCTAATCGCTATTGCCGGTAGCGCAGTCGCTGCGTTGCTAATCGCTAAGGTCCGTCCAGCAGAAGTAATGAGGGCAGAATAATATGTTGAAAGTTTCAAACCTTACCAAAACCTTTTCGGCTGACAGTGGCGACGTCACTGCCGTCAGCGATGTTAGCTTCGAGGTACCAACCGGCCGCTTTGCCTCTATTATCGGCAAAAGTGGTAGCGGCAAAAGCACGCTGTTATCCTTGCTTGGTGCGCTTGACCGTCCCACTGGTGGCAGTATCGAAGTTGGCGAAAAAGACATTACCAAACTGCACGATCACGCACTAATTGAATACCGCTGCAAAAAGATTGGTTTTGTATTCCAGAGCTACAACCTGATACCAAACCTAAACGCCCTAGAAAACGTCATGTTACCCATGGAATTTGCCAAGCTTTCGCGTGCTGAACGCAAAAAGCGCGCAGAGGCGCTCTTGGACCAAGTGGGCATAGAAGGCGCTAAGCAATTGCGTAAGCCAGGCCGGCTATCCGGTGGCGAGCAACAGCGTGTTGCCATTGCCAGGGCTTTGGCCAACAAGCCAGAAGTGATCCTGGCCGATGAGCCTACCGGTAACTTGGACTCTCAGACTGGCAAGATGATCTTCGATCTACTGCACAGCCTGACCCGTTCCGAAAATACCACCATCATTGCCGTAACGCACGACCTGTCGATTGCCGGCAAAACGGATATAACGTTCCGTTTACAAGATGGTAAGCTCACTAAAAAGTAAGGCATACATCACAGTAGGTCTATGGGCCCGCGAAGCACACAGTTTCGCGGGCTTACTTTTTGTGGTTA
>CBJLZK010000127.1:0-3483 GCA_966427515.1 uncultured bacterium
TCCGAAGCAGGACCCTGCCACGCACGGTCTCGCGCGTCAGGAAAGCGCTCCGTGAGATTCTCGGAGCTCTTCATTCGGCGGCGGATCGGAACGATTCTGCTGGCCTTGGGAGTCGTGTTCGTCGGGCTGAACGCGTACTTCTCGCTGCCCGTCGCACCGCTGCCGCAAGTGGAGTTCCCCACGATCCAGGTGTCGGCGAATCTGCCAGGGGCCAGCCCCGAGACGATGGCGACTTCCGGGGCCGTTTGCAAGCCTATGCCACTGAGCTCAAAAATAAGGATGACCTGACTGCCTACATGGCACCCGAAATCGAGGGCTTTTTGCTGGACGGCCAAGACGCCGAGCAGTATTACACCAACACCGAAGGTTTTAAGCTTATTAGCACCGGTGGCTACTTCCACTCATTGCCACTCGACAAATTGCGCCAATTTATCGACAAGACTGCCGAGGTCCAACGGGCCATGGGCTTTAAAAACGAAAAAGACCACCCCGAGGTGGCGCCATCGCAGTTCGAAATTAACTTTAGCTATACCGATGTCGTACGGGCTTGCGACCAAGTGCTGCTATACAAGCTAACCTGCCGCCAGATTGCTCATAGCATGAATATGACTGCCACCTTTTTGCCCAAGCCAATCCAAGGCCTAAACGGCAACGGCATGCATACTAATGTCTCGTTAGCAAAAGGGGGCAAAAATATCTTTTACGATGCCAAGGGCAAAGACCGCCTTTCTAAGGTTGCTTGGGGCTTCGTGGACAGATTGCTCAACCGCGCACCAGACATTTCGCTTATCTTGAATTCCAGCGTCAACGCCTACAGGCGGCTAGACCCTAACTTTGAAGCGCCCAATCAAATCAAGGTGTCGGCCAATGACCGTGGCTCGATGATCCGGGTGCCGTTCGGCAATGAGCGCACTGCCCGGATCGAAGTCAGGTCTGTAGCACCAGATGCTAACCCGTACCTGCTAATGTACGCCATCCTAAAGACCGGATTAGAAGATGCTGCGCCCAAGGCCAGCGATAGGCCGCAGCGCCTCCGCCTGCTACCAGGCAATATTAACGATGCTATCAGACTATTCCGCACCAGCGACTGGACCACCAAAGTGATGGGCGAGACCAGCAAAGACAAGTACATCGACTACAAGCAAGCTTCGGCCTCGCGTAACCCACGCGAGCTTGGCACGAGCATTAAAGATTCCGAGATTTTATACCACCACGAAGTCACCAACCAGTATCTGTGGAACCAGTTCTAGATAATTTACAAATGGGCATAAATATGATATTGTATGCTACATGTTTACGCCTTTGGGTGAAGTGTACCAAGATCCAGAAATTGCACGCCAGGCATCTGAGTGCAACGGTCTATGGAGTGAAGGTGCAATTACCAGAAATCTAGAATATACAGCGCCACTAGGCAACCTTGCAACCGAGAATGCTCTGTTGGAACATGTCGAAAATTTGCCAGAATACGACTGGAAAGAGACACGCGAACGTTCGGCTTTACTACTAGGGGCATTGCCTGCATCCACTTTGCTTGATAACTTTGGCGAACGCGTTATGGCCTGGACGTATGCTAACATTGGCGACACGCACCAAAGGCGAATGGACGAAGGTTTAGCAGATGAAGGGTACGACCCCCGGCTGTTACGCCGCGCCAGCGATTTGGCCTGGGGTGAACGCAAACCTCCTCGTGCAGATAGCGTACTTACCCAAAACCGTGTCATGGAGGGTATGCTCAGTAATGTCGTCCCACGTATAGACTTACCGAGTGCCTTGCAAGCTGCAGCGCTGTCACGCAAGGGCTTAAGTTCGAATCATGTAGCTGAGTTTTCGGTTATTCCATTGCAATCAGTAGAGGGCAATCTTAGCGCTCAAGGCTATGCATACGACTGGGAAGGCAAAGATGAGCTCGATCAAAAACCAGGAGTAAGGTATACGATTTGGCTGGACACATCCACTGGCTTTGCAGTAACCCACAATGGCGTTCCGCACGCAGTAGTCGGCGTTGTTTCGAGCGGCACAAACGAATTACAAATCCGCCAAATGCAGCGTCTGTTCGGCAAAACATTCGACCCGGCCGACCCTAGCAAAGGCTACAACGGTATTGCACAACCACGTGGCTTGCGGCGCTTGGACTGGCATAAATTAATGCTGAACTTAACCGCACAAGCTGCCGAGCAGCTTGGTTTTGAATCAGTCGGCATATGGGCAAGTAATAAAATCTGCCAGCAACGTGGCGTGTATATAACCAGCGACCAAGCCACCGAAAAGTATGATATTCCAGCTGCCCGAAACCATTTTTACCCCGACGAAAACAACAATTGGCATAAGCCGGTTGCTGAATTGCTTTCATAATTAGTAAGATTTCTCGCTGTCACAGAAATTTGCCGCGCCTACAGTTATGCTTGTTGTAGGAGGGTAATCATATGCGTGCACGTTCTGTTCTGGCTCTAGCAACTGTAAGTCTGGCACTCGTCTTTGGCATTTCCCAAGCTGTCTCGGCCTTTTCCGGCGGCAATCCCATCTGGTGCGGCTTGTGGTCGGGGTCCAATTTTGACGCCTCTGGCAAATGTAGGCCCAACCCAAACCCCACACCGCCGCCTACGCCAACACCACCGGCACAAGTTAATACCTATGCTGCGCTTGGCGACTCTGTAGCTGCAGGAGCGGGCTTGCCGTTGGCATCTAATGCCAGTATGAACGACCAGCAATGTGACCGCTCACCATCTGGTTATCCAAACCTGATTGCCGCACAAACAGGCCTGCAGTTTATTAACGCAAGCTGTAGCGGCGCCAAGGTTGGCGACTTATTCACAGACCAAAATGTAACAGGCGGCGAGGTACAGCCGCAACTGGATACAGCCTTTGCCGGTGGCATCCCCAAGCTACTGACCATTACAGCTGGGGCTAATGATGCCCACTGGGCCGACTTTGTACGTGCATGCTACTCCACCACTTGTGGCACGTCGAGCTACAATTACGTAGCCAGCGCCTATATATCTGCGATGAAGGCCAAGTGGTACATCGCCTTCAGCACTATCCAGGCACGTAGCCACGGCAACCCGCCCAAGGTGATTGTGACTGGCTACTACTATCCGTTTGGGCCTGACTGTGTTAGCCCGCAGCTGACCGCAGCCGAATTAGACTGGCTCAACAGCGAATGGCGCGGCCTGAACTTGGCTATTCAAGAGGTGGCTTCGCATTATTCTTTCGTCAAATACGTACCAATCGACTTTAGCAGGCACGATGTATGTTCAGCTGACCCATGGGTGCAAGGGCCGGGCGGCATCGCTCCGCTACACCCCACAGTTAAAGGGCAGCAGGTGATCGCCAATACGCTCAAACCATACATCCAATAATTGCTTGTATTCCGGGGTGTCCTACGCAACAATCGGGCGGCAACAAATAAAAGATAGGATCTACTAGCATGGATGCGACAGTTATTACCGACCTGAAACAACTTATTGCTTCTACCGCTGCAGGACA
>CBJLZK010000128.1:0-3458 GCA_966427515.1 uncultured bacterium
GCACCCTGTTTTTCGCCTTCCAGAATGTCGATGACACCGACGACTGGATTTATGACGAACGTGTAGACCAAGAAATCATTACCGTTGACGGCAAAACCTACCGCCGCGACCCCGACGTGTTTGACACCTGGTTCAGCAGCAGCTCATGGCCATATGTAACCCTAGACTACCCTGATGGCGAAGACTTTAAGCAGCACTATCCGCTAAGCCTGATGGAAACCGGCTTTGACATCCTATACCCATGGGTATCGCGCATGATCATGCTCGGCTTGTATGTCACCGACAGCATTCCATTTAAGGCTGTTTACCTACACGGCCTGATTCTGGACGAGCACGGCCAAAAGATGAGCAAGAGTAAGGGTAACGTAATCAATCCAATGGATATCGTTGACGAGTACGGATCTGACGCCATGCGCATGGGGATCATCACCGGACAAACCGCCGGTAACAACCAGCCCTTTGGGCTGCCAAAGGTCGTGAGCGCCCGCAACTTCTGCAACAAGCTCTGGAATATCGCCCGCTACGTCGAAGACAGGGTTGGTGACCAAAAAGAAAACGGCGCAGTCGAGCCAAAGACCGATGCCGACCACTGGGTATTAAGCAAGCTAAAGGAGACCGCCGACGGCATCGCTGCCCACCTAGAGGCTTACAACTTTGCCGAGGCCTACGACAGCCTATACCACTTTGTATGGGATGACTTTGCAGACTGGTATATTGAAGCCTCCAAGGCACAAGAAAACTTGCCGCTGCTAGCATACACCCTGACTTCTGTACTTCAGATCGCCCACCCATTTGCCCCGTTTGTAACAGAAACGATCTGGCAGACCCTGCCATGGACCGGCGAAACCCTGCTGGCTACCAGTAGCTGGCCAACAGTTAAAGCCGGCGACAAAAAACAAAGCAAAGCCTTTGAGCAGGCAAAAGAGATCATCACTGAAGTCCGTGGCATCCTCAAAAACCTAGGCATCCGCACCAGCGTGCTGGAATACAAACCATCCAAGGCACTTGAATCTAACGCCGAAGTTATTAAGCGTATGGCACGCCTGGAAAGCTTGATCAAAGTCAGCCACTCCAATGGCCTCAAGCTTACACAAAGCGCCACCGAAGCCTGGCTTGCCATTGAACCAGACGTAGCTAAACGCTACACCGATAAGCTCGAAGAAAACCGCAAGGCCGAAACCGAAGCCGTAGCCCGGCTAACAGCCCGCTTGGGGAATAAGAGCTACGTCGACAATGCGCCAGAAGCCGTCGTGGAGCAAACCCGCCAGCAACTCCGGGAGGCTGAAGCTCGCCTAGAAGCCATGAAGGCTGAAATCAAGCGCTACACCACGGAGTAGGGCTCACACTATTTTGCAACTTTGTCGCAATTTGATAGCATACTAGTATGTCTTCGCCCCGCGATATCTTTGCTGGCCTACTAAAAAAACACGGCTACAGCCTCACTAGGGCACGTGTAGCCGTGTTTTCGGCATTATTAGGCCAAGAACCCATGAGTATGCATCAGGTCGTAGCACAGGCCAGGGAAGTGGACCGTGCCAGCGTATACCGTGCCATTGACCTATTCGAGAAGTTAGGCATTGTACAACGCTTAAACACAGGTTGGAAATATAAGGTAGAGCTTACTGACAGGTTTATCGAGCACCATCACCACCTGACTTGTACGCAGTGTGGCCACACCATTCCCCTAAACGAACAAAGGCTCGAGCTGTTCATTGAACAGCTGGCCTTTGAACATGGATTTAAGCCTTCTGGACACCAGATAGAGATCCAGGGCATTTGTGGAAATTGCCGCGAAAAACCGGTTAGTTAGCAGGTTCTAACGCGTCTTTGATACGTTTAATGGATTCCTCGGGTCTGTAGTCATCGAACCAAAGGACATGCCAGCCTTGCTTTTCTGCAGCCATAAGGTTGGTACGGGAGTCATCTACCAGTAGGATCTCCGATGGCTCGCAGCCCGCTTTCTGGACGGCGACTTCATAGATCTTGGCCTCTGGCTTGATCGCGCGCACCTCTGACGAGTCGACAATGGCATCGTATTCAACATTTGGCAGAATGCCTTGCTTGCGCATGACTTCAACAAAGCCAGGCATAATATTTGTAAGCAAGCCGACGCGGTAGCCTTCGCTCGCCCAACGTACGACATCATGCATTTCTTCGATAGGTTCGATAGCTTCAAGGTAGTAGGCAAGCCAGTCTACCTTGGATACGCCCAGTGCATGAGCAAAGGCGTCATTGAACTCATCCATAGTCATATCGCCACGGCAAACTTCGTCGTTGTAGTGCCAGAAAGTCGTCTCGATAATGTCTGCAGGAGCACCGCTAACTTCGGCCAGGCGGGTAAACGCCCGATGGTAGAAGCGCACCAGACAGCCATTAATATCAAAGTAAACAAACTTTACGCCGCTCTTGGACGTGTGCTTGGATTTACGTATCGCCACTGCGCCAGAGCTCATCAGTTCGTTCAGGTCAATTCCCAGCGCAGAGGCAATATTCTGGATCGTGAAAATCGAGGGTGCTTTGATGGCACCACGCTCAATTTTCGTAAGTGTTGAGTAGCTCAAACCGGCCTTATGACACAATGCCTGTTGCGTCAAACCTGCTTGAATCCGCACCTCTTGAACGCGGCGGCCCAACCCCTTCTCATCCATAGCCATATAATACTAGTCTGGCCACGAATAAGCAACATAACTAGCCAGAAAATGCCAGATGCTACAATAATGCTTATGAATATACTCAGAAAATTTGCAGTCTTTATTGCATGTACGCTTTTGCCCTTGGCCCTGATCTCGTTCGGGGTCTTATTTAGTCTGCACCAAGTGCTAGGCTCGCCGAACCATATCGAAAATGCCCTTGACCAGAGTGGCATATATAGCAGCGTGGCAGCTAACATCGTTCAGCAGGCAACATCTAATAGTGGCCAAAACCTGGACGCCTCAGGACAGCAAGCCGTACAGAACGCAGTAAGCAGCGCTATATCTCCCGGCTATGTAAAGTCGCAGACCAACAACGCCCTCCAAGGTATTTACGACTGGCTGCAAGGGAAGTCAAATAGCTTATCGTTTAGCATCGACTTGAGTTCGGTTAAGGGCAGGCTTGCAGATACCATGGCCCAGCAGGCCGAACAGCGCGCAGCAGCGTTGCCCGCCTGTTCCTTGCAACAGCTCCAAGGCATGGACCCAAACAACATTGACCCACTAACAGTGTCGTGTTTGCCCCCAGGAGTTACGCCAGCCCAGGTTGGCGCCCAGGCACGCCAACAGGTTGTGTCGAGTGATTTCTACAAAACAGGCAAGCTTACACCATCCAACCTTAATCAAAATGGCAAATCATTGCAGCAACAACTGCAGCCAGTAGCCAATAACTATAAGCGAGTCTCACAGGCCATGACCTGGAGTGGCGTAGCCGCCGTATTGCTGACTGCCGGCGCTATCTTGTTGAGTAAGCCGTGGCAGCGGGGG
>CBJLZK010000129.1:0-3431 GCA_966427515.1 uncultured bacterium
ACCTCTGCGTTTAGTTGTTCACCAACCTTGAGGTCTTCTGTGATTTCGTCGACGCGGACTTCGCGTACAATCTTTGGGCTCGTACCAGCAGCCTTAAAGTGACCCGCTTGAGCCTTGGCAATATTCTTGCCTTCCTCAAAACCGAGCTGGACTGCCTGGTAGCCATCCTTCTCTGATGTTTTGACTTGTGTAATGACACAAGGACTAGCGGAAAGCAGGGTAACAGCAGTCACTACACCGTCTTCAGCGATGGTGCTTGTCATGCCGACCTTTCGAGTGATTAATGCTTTCATAGTTTCTCCATACGAATACCTGGGCTTTCGTATCTTGTTTATCCTGTGCCGTTCGTTTTCGTACGTGAGATATAAAAACGCTCGGCTCCGGGTGGTTTCACCTCTGTTATCGAAGGACCTTCCCAAATCACCAAGTACAGGAAATTTGTTATACCGTCCTATCTTATCAGAGACTCTACCCCTTGTCAATATGTAGACAATTCTACATTATTCGCCACGTGCCAGGCCAGATTTGGCCAGCCAGCCACGCAGACGCTGTAGGCGTGACACCCTGAGCTCAGTCTCGCCCCGCACAGTGCGGAGTAGGCCCAATAGCCGCTGGCAGCCTTGGGCGTCTAGCCCCTGTTCAGAGGTTGTGACTGACATAGGAGTAAACTCACCCTCCATGTGATGGCTACTCTGTTCAGTGACAAGGGTGCTACGCTCACCAGGAAGCAGGGGCTGTGTAGCCGTAGTACGCACGAGTAATCCAAATCCCTCTGTCTCGAGAGTGGGGCGTTGGCGCTGCTCTTCGACGTTCCATACACCGTCATCGTCACGATACATGCTTAACTGATCATAGGTAGTTGGCGAATGACGCAGCGTAAAAGATGCCCGCACACCATCATGCGTTACCCCTAAACCAGGATACTGGTTAGGGGCCGCAGCAGCCGAAGCCCACAGCACACCGGCAGCAGCACTCAAGTCATGCAGCTCTGGGATGGCTACTGCCTCTGAAAAACGTTCAAAATCCATAAGTGTCATAAATAATAACACTTATGTTTGTTTTTGTCAATATCGCTTGACTGTCGGGAAAATTTCGGTAAGGTAGACGGATGAGTTCACCAGATAACCCGTATTACGAACAAGATGTCGTCAGGTTTGACCCTACATTTTTTGACATGGCAAACCAGGATGGCTTAGAGATGTCTCTATATCTAGAAGCCGGCAAGACCTCGCTTTTGCCAGATGGCGTACACGGCTGGTTGTACATGCATACGCTAGGTATTAACACCAGCGGTATTGCAGCTGAGCGTGCCAAGATTGATGCCGAACTTACGCAGCCGCCCTACGATCGCGACAAAGCAGTAGCCGTGGGCAGGCTCGTACGTGACACTATCCAATTCGGGTATCGCTGCCGCGACTTAATCCTTGAGGCCGACCGTCGAAATGCTCTGCTGTGGGGTATGCCCCCGGAAGACGGCGAACAGCCACCTAATAGTGGCGTTTAGTATCGACCCTGACCTGACCCGCTGTAGAATCGTAACAAACCTGGTCATACATAGCTTTGCGCGCGTCTGAGCTAGCAAACACATCATTGCAGCTAAAGCCATACTCATCTGTTGCTTCGGTGACAAAGTGCCACTGGTTATTGTGGGCATAGTACAGCGCTACCCTACGGTTTTGGCCATGCGTCAGCACTAATTCAGCTAGGTTGTAACCAGCAGTTTCGCTGGCATTGATTGCACCGTCGCCTTGTTTGCCGGGCTGTGAGCCACGAATAACCAGCGGGCCGGCAGTTATGGATTGCACAGAAATATGCTTAGCCTGCGCCTCGAGATTAACAAACGGCGCCGTTTGAGCGGCAAGATATGTGTCAATAGCAGGACTTGTGCAGCTAACCTTGTCGCTAAACTCGCCATCTGACTCCTGTAGTGTGCAAACAATGTCGCCCTTGGCAAGCTTCATTGATTGCACACTAGTACCATTCGGCGTGCGTGGCCCAGTCGGGGTGGACTGCAAGGAATCGTTGGCAACAGAACGGGTTTGCTCTCTAAAGCCATGTGCCATGAACAACCCTATAACCACCTTTGTTACCGCAGGCAACAGCTCGGTTTCGGTGGCGCCAGTATTATTCAGTATATTCTCGTAATACACGCTCGAATCGATCTGTAATTGTGGTTCTGCGGCGGTGTCTAGTTTAAAGCCAAAACCCTGTACGTGTATGGCTTTGCCAGCTGGCGTGTTTTCGGCAAACCAAATGCCGGTGTCTGCCTTGTAATGGCTGTACTGCGTGATTGCCGCTTGGCCAACCTCCTTCAGCACCTGCTCAGTACTAGCAAAGGCCTTGCCGCCATCTGTATTGGCCAGGTTATTATTCCGATCTGAAGGCCTGTGGCCCCAGCCATAACCGGCAATAGCTGCAAGCAATACCAACAGTAGGCATATAGTTATGCGTACGGCTTTGGGCAAACGGTTAAACATCTGTTCTATTCTGCCACAAGAGCCGCATTAGCGCACGATCATCTTAGAAATTGATATACAGCCCGTACGGCGCAAAGTAACCAAAGAGCATCGCCACGAGCATCACGGCATATTCGATCTTACGGTCGATCTGGAAATGCTCATGGAGCGTAAAAATCAGGCCAACAACTAAGCCAACAGGGATTGGCACGGCCATGTTACCGTTTTTGGAAATCTTGATCCAAATCGAGCCTACCAGCAGGTACAGCACCATTTTTAAAAGATATACGCCGTCAAAGGACATAGTGTCTTGGGCTTTTTTGGAAGTCTTTTTGGAAGTTTGTTTTGTTTTAGCCATTAGCAGTATTTAACCTCATATAGCGGCAAAAAGCAAAGGGCGCTCATCTATACGGCTGGTGACGTGTCTGGCACGTGGTCGTCTTTTTCTAGCGATTTAGCGATGGCTACCAGGTTCTTGGGTACTATATCTGCCTTGATCACATAGCCGTCTGCGTGTTCGGTCATAGCCACTTCAGCCAGGTTCTGCTGGCCAAGGTTAGTGATTAGCACGATTTTGGTATTTGTGCAGCCGTACTGGGGATCAGTGCGCAGTTTTTTGAGGATATCGATGCCGGACATACCTGGCAGCATAATGTCCAAAAAGATAATATCGGGCTTAAACTTTGGCAGCTGTGCGAACGCCTCATCCGCGCTACTGGCTACGGCCACTTTGTAGCCAGCCTTCGTAAAAGTTATAAAGTACAACTCGCGGATCATTACCTCCTCTTCAACGATCAGTACGTTTTGGAAACCAGCCATGAATACCTTTCAGCTCACCTGTTGGAGCACTGTTTACTTGTGGATGTTTACTCTCGTCATATACCGGCAAGGTAAAGAAGAACGTTGAACCCTTCCCTGGCGCAGATACCACGCCAATCTCACCGTGGTGCAATTGGATAATACTCTTGGAAATAA
>CBJLZK010000130.1:0-3419 GCA_966427515.1 uncultured bacterium
ATAAAAAGGACGGGGTTAACCCTTCCCTTCGTTGCTAGTAAATACTATTTGGTGATGCCACCGGTTAAGCCGCTCAAAGCGGTTACCAAACCAGTTAAAGCTACAGTGACAGTGAGACCTACTTCTAACATACGCATTCTCCTAAAAAGTTAACATTACTGTTTGTGTGATGCATCACGCAGGACATCATGCCGAACCTGCGACGTTTGTGCTGTTAAAAATTTCGCTGCATCGGCTTTTGCCAGTTATAAGGAACCATAAAAAAACCGGCCCTCACCAAATGGGGCCGGTTTTATGTAGTAAGCTGGGTTTACTACATGCCTTCCTGGAAGGCTTCTGGACGGATGCGCCGTGGCAATACAAAGCTAAGGCCAAAGGTCACCACTAGCAATGCTATTTCAAAGACTGTTCCCCAGCGGAATGCCTTAGAAAAGTTGTTGGCGTTAGCAGCTAGAGCCGTATCAGTAACGCCTTTTGCTAGGGCCTTGCCGCTTGGAGCAGCCTGCGCCTGCTTGCAGCTTTCGGGTACTACTGATGTATCTTTTTGCTTGGTGCGGTCACTGTAGCACTTCTCGATGCCAGCAATGATAGCGTTCTGAGCATCGACTGGGACATGCTGGGCCGTCAGTTTAGTACGAAGTGCGGGCTCTTCGGTGCGGACACTGGCTGTTGCGCCAGAAGTTAACTGGCCAAAGAAGATCACACCGATCAACGCGATACCTACAGCGCCACCAATTTGCTGTACGGCGCTTAGTGTACCAGAGGCAGAACCAGCGTGCTTGGTATCGACGTCAGTCAAAACCACAGCAAAGAGCGGCGAAAAGACCAAACCCATGCCAAAGCCGATAAGCAGCAAAGCTGGAATCAATTGCCATGAATGCAGAGCGAGCTGGTAATGGTGCAGAATCCATGCAGAAAGACCAAGCCCCAGACCCATGACGACGGTACCAATAGAAATTGAGTAACGGCCGATTTTGGGTACAACAGTTGTGCCAAGCGTAGCCATACAAACTGCAATACCAAACGACAGTGGCAAGCCAGTTAGCGCAGCGTGAATCGGGCTAAAGCCCAAGCCAGCCTGCAGCATCAAGGTGAAGGTCAGGAAGAAGCTCAGCATAGCAGCTTCGAAGATGACGTTTACGAACAAACCCGTCACGAACGACCGCATCCTAAAGAGCACGGGCATAACGAGTGGCGAGCCATCTTTGGCCATTTTGCGACGTTGCCACCAGGCAAAAGTGATGAGTGCTGGTACGGATGCAGCGAGCATTACGTATGACCACATTGGCCAACCTAAGTCACGGCCTTCGATAAGTGGGAATGCCAAGAAACCTAACGCAAAGATCAGAATGGCAGTACCTACGATATCGAGCTTGAGTGGATGTGGGGACTTGCCATTGGGCAAGTACTTAACGGCTGCCCATAGGCCAAACAGACCTACAGGAACATTGATCAAAAAGATTGGGCGCCAGTCCAGGCCAGCGATGTTAGCTTTGATAAGCAGACCACCGATGATTGGGCCTAGCGAAGCAGCGATGCCGCCCAAGGCGCCAAAGAGGCCGTTGACGCTCGAGCGTTCCTCTGGTTTGTACATCACCTGCATCAGCGACATCACCTGTGGTCCCATCAGAGCCGCCACAGCCCCTTGCAGTACTCGGGTTACCACCAGCATATCGGAGTTCCAGGCGATACCGGAAAGCAACGAGGCGATGGTAAAACCACCAACACCGATCATAAAGATCTTTTTGTAGCCAAACACGTCGCCCATGCGGCCACCGGTTACAAGTAATAAAGCAAAAGCTAGTGCGTAACCGGCAACAAGCCACTGGATTGTGGCATAACTGGCGCCTAGGTTAGCCTGGATAGATGGAATTGCGATGTTGACAATGGTCGAATCGAGCAAGTCCATAACGAATGCCAACGCCACTACGATGAGCGCGATGGTCCGTTGCTTTTTGGAGAATGTACTGGCATGGTCGTGCGCGGACATCTCAGCAACTGCTGCAGACATATCTGGTCTCCTTTAGTTTTGTAAATTTGATTTGGTAATACAAGTATCTTAATGATTAAGATTTATTATGTCAACAATTTTACAGCCCGATCTTGTACAAACTTCTACACTACGGACATGCTGGCTTTCCATGTGGTTACTGAAGACGCACTTCATGATGTGCTTCGCACTGGTCTGCGTACTGGCCAACAAGGGGCATTGAGCCAAGACCATGGCGCCAAAGTTACCAATGATTTCCTAGACAAATACCGCCCACCCCGGCTGGCCGAGCTGGGAGTGAGCCGTAACGACTGCTTGTATTTATACCTTGGTATGAGCGGCAAG
Organism: uncultured bacterium; assembly: GCA_966427515.1. Lineage (GTDB taxonomy): Bacteria > Patescibacteriota > Saccharimonadia > Saccharimonadales > UBA4665 > JARIHD01. The sequence continues at coordinate 2,336 of CBJLZK010000130.1, forward strand.
GTGCTGGACATTGCCGACGGCAGACTCAAAAAAACACGTGCCTGGAAACCTGGCAAGAACCTTGCTAGGCTTGCACTTACCATAGAAGAAGGTGCGGCTTATTTGAGCAATCTTGATATTTTTGACCTGATGATGGCTTCGTTACAGGAGCCCGAAAAACACGACCTAGTGGCAATGGCCAAAGCATATTGGCAGGATGTGCGGTCACTCACTCTGCCCTTGCCTAGCCATATGAGCCGTTACGAAATTATGTACACCAAAGACGTGCCGGCTACTGCTATCAAAGTTGTCCGGAGATTTCTTTCATAACATTCCCTGTGTGCTTTTCGAAAGCTTCGTATACCTTGTGTACAACACGCATTCGATCGTCTGCACCTGGCAAGGACATGCCATCCTCTACAATTTTCCTAGCCCGTGCTATGGTCTCAAGCTTACGCTGAACCATAATCTCGAACGCTTCGTGCTTAAGCCGGTAGGAATACCGCCTAGTACCAGGAACTGCCCTACGGTCAATCGCTCCGGAATGACCAAGGACTTTGAGTGCCATGCTAACACTGCCTACAGATAAATGAAGGGCTAACTGAATCTCTTCGGCACTCTGTTCGGCCGGCTGGCATAGTATTAGGTACGATATAACCTTGCCAATACTGGGCGGAACGCCAGCATCTAGCGCAGTTGCCGAGAATGCATCGATAAATTCTTGTTGTTCTTTGGTAAGCTTCACGTTACTCCGTTACGATATCGCGTTTAATAAAAGCAATACCACCTAGTGCCATCATAACCACCGATATGCCAATCATAATACACCACGACTGCCACCGCACGCTTATGGCTGGTGCAAGGGCAATATGGTTAAACAATGACGTGTCCAGGATCCAGTGGCTCAGATTGAGACCTGAACTAATCATCTGCACCAAGAACGACCAGGCAATGAGACTGTACATCGCTAAGCTTGTCCATCGCGGCAGAAAGCCAAAGAATAATACGCCTAGGCCTATAATAAAGAGCGTAGGCGCAAACATATTCACGCCAGCAACCAGGACATCATGCGTGGCAACACCTAAGTTTTGGTGGCTCAGTGCTA
>CBJLZK010000131.1:0-3402 GCA_966427515.1 uncultured bacterium
AATATGCCGGTCTTTTTGTATATTTACTCTATTTTGCATTTTTGGGCAGGAATAGGTACGATAGGCACTTATGAGCCAAAACAAAACCTCTGTATGCCCTCACTTTGCTGATTGTTCGGCAAGGGCTGAGGCGCCTATGGCTGACCCTGCTGATGGCCTATACGCTGCCGTTGATGCGCTTTGGGAGCGGGCGAATGCTAGCATGAGCCCCGTGGACGCTCTAGACCAAGCCCGTGCTGATTACGATCAGTTTACCGCAGATAACCCGCTGGCTACTGGTAGTAGTGAGCTTGATGCGGCACTCTCAGCTTTTAGGGTAGCCTCTAATGAAGCTACTCGTGACCTAAGCCTGGATGCGCGTTCCTTGCTGCTTGGCGCTGCTGCGTTGCCGCAATGTGCAAATTGCCCTTTGTCCCAGCCCAATCAACAATAACAGCTTTCTGGTATACTCTTAACAGATGAAAAAGATTCAAGTTATAACATTATTCCCAGAGATGTTCCATGGCGTGCTGAATAACAGCATGTTATGGAAGGCGCAAGACCGCGATATTGCCGAGTTCTCGTACATCAACTTGCGTGACTTTGGGCTAGGCCCCCGTAAGCAGGTAGATGACACACCATATGGTGGTGGTGACGGTATGTTGCTTAAGCCGGAGCCTTTAGTGGCGGCTATCGAACAGGCCAAGGCTAATGACCCAGATGCCTTGGTGTTGTTGCCTACGCCTCGCGGCCAAGTCTACAAACAATCCGAAGCCAAAGAGCTTGCAGCTTCCGACAAGGGCCTGATTATTATTTGCCCGCGCTACGAAGGCTATGACGAGCGCGTCACCAAATGGGTAGACCGCCAATACTGTATTGGTAACTATGTACTAACCGGCGGTGAGCTGCCAGCCATGATTATTATCGATAGCGTCGTACGCTTGTTACCAGGTGTTTTGGGCGGCGAAACCAGCGCCGACATCGAATCCTTCCAGGATGATGACGAAAGCATTGAATTCCCGCAGTATACACGTCCAGAAGAGTTCCAAGGCATGCGGGTACCAGATGTGCTCCTTAGCGGCCACCACGCCGAAATCGCCAAGTGGCGCGCCGGGCATAGCCACAAAGCGTAAGTTTATTACTACTCGCCTCCATGAGCTATAATAGCCAGGTAAAGAGAGGAGTAGCGCATGAAATTTTCGTTTATTAAACCAGTGTATGCCCACTGTGACTTACCTTGCGGCGTGTATGACCCAGCTCAGGCCCAAATTGAGGCAAAGAGCGTCAAAGCGATCATGGACAAATATGAAGGGCTCGACGAACACAACAAAGTGCGCGCCATTATTATCAAAGAGGAACGGGCCGAGTTGGTTAAGCACCACTTAATGGTCCTTTGGGCTGACTACTTTAAGCCTGAGCATCTCGAAAAATACCCAGATTTGCACGAAAAGTTCTGGAAAGCTATTAAACAGGCGAGTGAGTGCAAGCATCACCTGGAGCCCGAAGAGGGGCAGAAACTGGTTGACCAAATCGATGAAATTGCCAAAATCTTCTGGGAGACCAAAAAAGCCTAAGCTGTTTATAGTTAGGCGCGTATCGGGCGACAGTATGCTGCCGACACTACAGCCCGGACACATTGTGGTGGCTACTGGCCGCTACAAGCATCTTGAGCCCGGCGACGTTGTCATTATCCGTCATGGTGGCCTAGAGAAGGTTAAGCGGATATTATCGCTCAATAACGACAGACTGTTTGTGATGGGTGATAACCAAGAGCATAGCACCGACAGTCGTAGCTTTGGCTGGCTGCATACTTCTACGGTAGAAGGCCGCCTAGTGTGGCCCCGTCGTATTCATGGCTTGCTTCCGCCTGACACAGAGTAACAAAGCCTGGCAATAAAAAAGACCCCTATCTAGAGGGGTCTTTTTGATGTTGGAACCTACGTTTGACTGGTTTTAGGCTTGTTGCTTATGTAACGCTTCACGGCCGGGCTTCATGTGGTCGGCCCAGAATGTGATAGCTTCAAGCATAGCCTTGGCGTTATCTTCGTGCCAGTCGTTTGGCTGGAACTTACCGTCCTCGTCCAAGTGCTGCCAGTAATTGGCAATCAGTACATGCTCGCGGATGTCATACATACGCAACCAGCCACAGGCACCGCGGATATGCTCAACAGCCCGGGCACCGCCGGCGTCAGAACCATAGCTCACAAATGCTACCGGCTTGTATGCCCATTCGTTAGAGACAGTATCCAGTGCGTTCTTTAGCGCGGCAGGGATGCCGTAGTTGTACTCACCAGTGACAATAATAAAGCCGTCGGCTTCATTAACAACCTTGGCCCACTTCCGTGAAGGCTCGGTCTCGTACTGGCCGTCCTTGATGGCGCCAGGTGGCGTTGATTCTGTAAAGAATGGCAAGTTTTGCTCGGCTAAGTCGACGAGTTCAAAGGTCGCCTTTGGGTACTCTTTGGCAAGTTTCATAATCCATTCAGCTGGTTGAATGCCGAACCGTCCAGGCCGGGTTGTTCCAAGAATAACTTTGATTAAGGGCATACTCCTCCTTGCTATACCTTATATAGTTTACTATAGAAAGTATAGTAATGTATAATACCACGTATTGTAAAGTACTAAATTGCAAGTTATGTCAGAAACGACCACCACTATTCCCCAATGTACCACGCAACAGCGCGCCTGCGTAGCAATGGCAGCGCAAATTATTAGTGCTAAATGGACCCCTCAATTGCTGTTCGCTATGTCTAATGGCGTGCAACGGTTTTGTGAACTCCAAAAAGAGGTAGGCGGCATCAACCCGCGCACATTATCAGCACGTTTGGACGAGCTGGAGCAGGCAGGCATTATTTCTAAAAAAGCCTATGCCGAAGTCCCACCGCGTATTGAATACGTGTTAACGGACAAAGGTAACGACCTTTTCCCCATCCTTGAACAGATGGTGGAGTGGGGTTCTAAGTATCACGCTGATTGCTGAGCACGCTTAGCGAGGCAAAGCTAAGCCTTCAACAACTTGGATATTTGGGAGTTTAATGAGTTCCTTTGGTGCGACAACTAATTTACTAGAACGGTTGCCGCCGCCCATAATTACCTCGTGGCAGCCCATGACTGCAGCGTCAATGTATATGGCTAAGTTCTCTGGTAAGCCCACCACCGTAACGCCGCCAATTTGCATGCCCGACAGCTCTTTGGTTTGGTCTGCTGTAGCGAATGATAACTTGCGGATGCCAGTGAGCTGGCGCAGTTTTTTGTTGACGTCTAATTTGGTAGAGGCAAGGACGAGGCACACAACATATTGCACCGGTTCGGTACGGCTGGCGACGACGATGGTGTTAGCCGATTCTTTGGGATCATACCCGTAGTGCTCACAAAAAGCGGCGGTATCGGCTAGCTCGGGATCACATGCGATGGCTTTGGCAT